>JBEVHL010000133.1:0-3892 GCA_040511255.1 Mycobacterium sp.
GCCGGCGGCACAAAGGCGATCGACACGTCGGCGCCGGTCTCCTTGATGGCCTCGGCCACGCTGGCGAACACCGGAAGCTCAACGGCGGAACCATCTTTCGCGGTATGCGAGACGGTGGTGCCGGCCTTGCGGGCGTTGACGCCGCCGACCACCTGCGTGCCCGCCTTGAGCATCAGCGCGGTGTGCTTGGTGCCTTCGCCGCCGGTGATGCCCTGGACGATGACCTTGCTGTCCTTGTTCAGGAAGATAGACATGTTGTTGGCTCCCTTACTTGTTGGCCAGCTCGGCGGCCTTATCGGCCCCGGCGTCCATGGTGTCGGCCTGAATGACCAGGGGATGGTTGGCCTCGTCGAGGATCCGACGGCCCTCTTCGACGTTGTTGCCGTCGAGACGGACCACCAAGGGCTTGTTCGCACTGTCGCCGAGCTTCTTCAGCGCGCCGACGATGCCGTTGGCCACCGCGTCGCACGCGGTGATGCCGCCGAAGACGTTGACGAACACACTCTTGACCTGGCTGTCGCCCAGGATGACGTCGAGGCCGTTGGCCATCACCTCTGCCGAGGCGCCGCCGCCGATGTCCAGGAAGTTGGCGGGCTTGACGCCGCCGTGCTTCTCCCCGGCGTACGCAACGACGTCGAGGGTCGACATGACCAGTCCGGCACCGTTGCCGATGATGCCGACCTCGCCGTCGAGCTTGACGTAGTTGAGGTCGTTCTCCTTGGCCTTGAGCTCCAGGGGATCGGTGGCGTCGGTGTCCTCGAACTCCGCGTGACCGGGCTGGCGGAAGTCGGCGTTCTCGTCGAGCGTGACCTTGCCGTCGAGCGCCAGGATCTTGTCGTCGGGGGTGCGCACCAGCGGGTTGACCTCGACCAGTGTCGCGTCCTCACCGATGAAGACCTCCCACAACTTCTGGATGGTCACTGCGGCGGCGTCGAGCACCTCGGCAGGCAGGTGGCCCTGCTCGGCTATGGACCGGGCGAAGGCCAGGTCGACACCCTTGACGGCGTCCACCGGGACCTTGGCCAGTCGCTCGGGCTTGGTGGCGGCGACCTCTTCGATCTCCATGCCACCTTCGACCGAGCACATCGCCAGGTAGGTGCGGTTCGAGCGGTCCAGCAGGAAGGAGATGTAGTACTCCTCGGCGATGTCACTGGCCTCGGCGACGAGAAGTTTCTTGACGACGTGGCCCTTGATGTCGAGGCCGAGGATGGCCTGCGCGTGGGTCAGGGCGTCGTCGGGGGTAGCTGCGTACTTGACGCCGCCGGCCTTACCGCGGCCACCGACCTTGACCTGGGCCTTCACCATGACGGGCTTACCGATTTCCTCGGCGATCGCCTTGGCGTCGTCAGCCGATTCGGTCACCCGGCCGGGGGTCGTCGGGACGTTGTGCTTGGCGAACAACTCCTTCGCCTGATACTCGAAAAGATCCATGTGCTCACTGTCTGTCTGTCTGCATTGACTGGGGTCAGTTGGATTGAGGGAAGTCGCCCGTGGGAACTGTATCGAGACGGGCGGGATGCGATCTCACCGCCCACCACTCCTGTGGTGGATGTCACGACCGGCGCTGTAGTGATACAGATCACATTCTGCGCCGGAATAGCCGCACGGCTTGCCACATTCATTGGAGTTTGGTTAACGTCTCTGGGTCCGAGATAACGCTTTGGTCACGACTAGAGGGACATTCCAGCTTGTCACAGCATCGATCGGCTCGATCTTCTGTCTCAGGAGTGTCGAAAAGTGCACGGGCACGGTGGGAAGATCCGGACGGCGATATCAGTCGGAACGAAGTCACCGACATCATCCCGTTCAATGAGTTCGGCAGCCTGGATGACCTGGACTTTCGCAGCGCCGCCTTCGATGGCGAGACCGCTGTTCTGCGCGCCCCCGAGCTGGACGATCTCGACGACGTCGACGATCTGCCGCCGCTGAAATTGATGCGCCGCACCGACGTCAGCTGCGTCTACGACCCCGACATCACCGACGTGATCCCGCGCGCCACCGCGCAGCATCGCAAGCCTCAGCCCAGCGCCACCAAGCATCGCGTCCTCATCGCGGCGATGGCCGCAGGCGCCGCCGCGGCCGCAGCGCACTCGGCGATCAACCCGTCCGACACCGCATCGGCACAGACCGTGCTGGCGTCCGAGCACACCGCCCTGCCCGGCGGCGGCGCGATCACCGGATCGTCGTCCGGCATGCAGGTCGTCTCGGTCAATCCGGTCGCGATGGCCAGCGTGCACTCCGAAGAACTCGCCAAGGGCGCGGCCTACGCGCAGGAGCGCGCCGAGCGTGAAGCCCGCCTGCAGCGCCCGCTGTTCGTCAAGCCCACCAACGGCATCTACACCTCCGGCTTCGGCTACCGCTGGGGCGCGCTGCACGGCGGCATCGACCTGGCCAACGCCATCGGCACCCCGATCTACGCGGTGGCCGACGGTGTCGTCACCGACGTCGGCCCCACCGCCGGTTACGGCGCCTGGGTCAAGATCCGCCACAACGACGGCACGGTCACCCTCTACGGCCACGTGAACTCCTGGCTGGTCAGCGTCGGGCAACGGGTGATGGCGGGCGACCAGATCGCCACCATCGGAAACCGGGGCAACTCGACCGGGCCGCACTGCCATTTCGAGGTTCTGCTCAACGGGACCGATCGCATCGATCCGGCGCCATGGCTGGCCAAGCGCGGCATCACCCTCGGCTCGTACACACCCTGAGTCGTTGACCGGTCCACCCCCGCCCGCTGGAGACGAACCACCTTCCGGCGAGCCCACGCGCATCATCAGGCGCGCCCCCACCGGACCTATCGCGAGGTCGACGCCGCCGCCTGCCGATGACACCAGGACCGGCATCATCCGTCGCGCACCCACCGGGCCCGTGCCTACACCTGATGCAGCACCGACCACTCACATCCCGGCCGCCACGGACGAAGCCCCCACCGGCTTGCTGCCCCGCGCCCAACCGATCCAGGTCCCCGGCACCCGCCCCAGCGTCCGGCCGTCGGCCAGGACGGCTGTCGCGGCGTGCGTGGTGGCCATGCTCAGCGGCTGGGCGACGTCGGTGGTGGCCACGCAGCTGATCACCGGGTGGTGGGACAGCGACCGGTTGTTCTGCGCCGCGGTCGCGTTTCTGGCCTTGGTCTTCGCGGTGACCACCATCTCCGGGGTGGTGCTGCTGCTGATGGGCCGCCAGCTCGGCCGTTACCTGATCGCGCTCGGCGCGGTGGTGGCACTGCTGGCGTTCGGCGGCGTCTTCATCGCGGGCGCGAAGATCCCGTGGATCGTCTACACGATCCCGGTGCTGCCCGTCATCAGCGCTGCGTTGGCGATGCACCCGGCCACGAAACGCTGGGCCGGCTCGGCTGCCCAGGCCTGATTGCGCCACTCCTGCGCCCCTCGTCCCTCGGCGCTCGTCGTGACGCGTAGGCCTGATTGCTCAGAGCTTCGCCACCGGCGCGTGGTTGTGCATCAACTTGACCCGGCCCGCACTCCCGAAGTCGATCAGCGACATCGCCGATTCGCCCATCCCCGACACTTCCTCGACGCGGCCCAGGCCGTACTTGTCGTGGGTGACCCGATCGCCCGGCGCCAGGGTCAGCATCGGGCGGTTGCGGGCGGCGGCGCCCGACTTGCCCGGGGCCGGCCGCGGGGTGCCGCCGAACCGGCCCGCGCCACTGACCGGCGCGCTGAACGACGGTGCGGTGTCCGTGCGCCGCCAGTTGATCAACTCTTGGGGAATCTCACGCAGAAAACGGGATTCGGGATTCAACATCGGCTGCCCCCACGACGAGCGGACCTTGGCCCGGCTCAGATAGAGCCGGTGGCGCGCCCTGGTGATCCCGACGTAGGCCAGCCGACGTTCCTCCGACAGCTCGCCAGGGTCACCGAGCGCCCGCATGTGC
>JBEVHL010000134.1:0-6165 GCA_040511255.1 Mycobacterium sp.
CGGCCGCCCCGGCCAGCGCGGCCACGACGGTATCGGCGTACTTCTCGAACGTCGCGGTCTCGTCCTGAATCGGCAGGTCGACGGCGACCACCCGGTGCCCACGCGCAACCAGTTCGGGAGTCAGACGTTCCCAGCACCACGCGCCGTGCCAGGCCCCGTGCACCAGCGCGAACGTCGTCATCGCGCGGTGTACGTGCTCACCACTGATCGCGGGGCACGTCGAAATCGGCGCACAACGCCCGCCACACATCGCGGGGTTCGACACCGTCCTCGATGGCCTGGGCTGCGGTCCGCCCGCCCAAACCGGTCAGCACATGGTCGACCAGCAACGAGCCTCCCCGCACCGGGCCGAACTGCCCGTCGACAAGCTCACGGAATTCGGTCAGCCGCACGCCACCCAATTTACCCAGCTCCCTACTGCGCCGCGCGCAACGCGTCATGGCACACCTGTACCGGATCTGCGACAGTAGCCGCCGACTCCCCCGCCCGCCGGGCCGCCTCGCGGTAACCGGGCGTGGCCAGCACCTCACGCACCGCGGCGGCCAGCGCCTCGGCTGTCAGCGGCCGGACCAGCTGCGCACTGCCTTGGCGCACAACACGATTGGCCATCTCCCATTGGTCACCACCACCGGGCACCACCACCAGCGGCACGCCTGCCAGCAGTGCTTTGGCCACGATGCCGTGCCCTCCGCCGCAGATCAGCACGTCAGCCCGGGCCACCAGTTCGTCCTGGCGGCCCAACCCGGCCACCGCCCACGGCGGCAGCGTCAGGTCCATCCCGCCCAGCCGTGACACCGCCACCCGCGCCCCTGCGGGTAACACTTCACCCGGAATCAGGGTGCTCAGCGCAAGCTCGGCCAGTCCGGTCGTCCCGATCGTTGCCGTGGACGGCGCCACCGCGACCAGCGGTCCGGCCCCCGGCGGGACGTCCAGCACCGCGGCGGTCGGCTCGAAGTGCAGCGGACCCACCACGACGGCCTCGGCCGGCCAGTCCGGGCGCGGCACCTCCAGGGCGGGCAGGGTGGCGATCAGCCGCCGCAGCGGCCCCGGATCACGCGGCGTCAGCCCGATTCCGGCCCGCGCCGCCGACCGCTGCCGCAGCCCGGTGCGCCAGGACCTGGCCGCCAGCGCACGCATCACGGTGTCGCGGAGCCGGCCGCCGATCCCGGTTCCGGGCGCCAACCCGCTGCCGATCGGGGGCAGGCCCTTCGACGGCAGGTAGAGCGGGTGGGGGCACAGTTCGATCCACGGGGTGCCGAGCAGTTCGGCGGTCATCCCGCCGCAGGCGGTGATGACGTCGGAGACCACCAGATCCGGCGCCAAATCCCGGATCCCTGGCAGGTTGAGCACGGCCATTCGCGCAGCCCGCGCGTGGATCTTGGCGCCCACGTCACCGTCGTCGTCCAACGCGGTGGGATCGAGGCCCAGCAGTTCGGTGGCGTCGAGACCCGCCGCGCGGGCGGTGTCGAGCCAGTCCCGGCCGGTGAACAGCGTCGGCAGGTCACCGGCGGCCAGGAAACGCAGGCACAGCGCGATCGCCGGAAATGCATGACCGGGGTCGGGACCAGCCACGACGGCGACGCGCATCGCCACACCCTGCCATACGATTTGCGAACTAGGCTGTTGTCATGATGGAGCAGACCACCGATGTGAGTACGGATGCCAACACCGCCACCGTGGAGAAGTTCCTGTTCGCCCTGCGCGACAAGGACCTCGACGCCGCGGGCGCCCAACTGGCCGAGAACCTGGTGTACCAGAACGTCGGATTCCCGACGATCCACGGATCGCAGCGGACGATGAAGCTGTTCGCCGGGATGCAACGGCCCAGCCTGGGGTTCGACGTCGCCATCCACCGGGCCGCGGCCGAAGGTGACTCGGTGCTGACCGAACGCACCGACGTGCTGATCATCGGTCCGGTGCGGCTGCAGTTCTGGGTGTGCGGCGTATTCGAGGTGCACGACGGCCGAATCACGTTGTGGCGCGACTACTTCGACACCTTCGACTTCGTCAAGGCCATTGTCCGCGGTGTGATCGGTGCTGCGGTGCCGGCTCTGCGACCCTCGCTGTGAGCGAGTCTGCGCGCACCAAGCCGAACCTGTTCCAGCTGATCGGGTACTGCTACGCCAGCCGGCGGCTGCCCAACTCGATGCTGGACTGGGTGCGCAATGACCTGGCCGGTCCGGGCGCGACGCGGCGGGTGATGTTCCGGGTGTTCATCCCGGCGTTCCTGATCCTGTCGCCGTTCTGGTTCATTCCGACGACGCTGTACGTGCATCTGGCGATGACCGTGCCGATCCTGATCCCGTTCGTGTACTTCTCGCACGCGCTCAACAAGATCTGGCGGCGTCACATGCTGCGGGTGCACGGGCTGGATCCCAGCCTGGTCGACGCCCTGTCCCGGCAGAAGAACGCCCACCTGCACCAGGCCTACATCGACAAGTACGGTCCCAGGAACGGGCCGTCATCGAGCAGCGAGATCTAACCGCGCAGTCAGGCTCTGCGCAGCGTGCCGAGTTCGTCGAACGCTTGCGCCCAGCCCATCAGCCGATCGGTGGCGTCGGTCAGTTCGGCGCGGTAGCGCTGCTGCGACATCGGCGATACCGGCATCGAGCCGCCGGTCGCCGCCGACACCAGATGTGCTGCGGCGGTGACCATTTCGTTGTACTGCCGAACACCGTTGCCCAACTGCGCGGTGAACGCGTTGATGCTGGGCACCAGGTAGGACTGCGACTGCGGGGTGAACTTGACCGCGCGTTCGATCGACACCACCTCCGCGGCGGTGGCGGCCATGGTGGTCGCGGTGGCATTGGCCGCCGCCGAGAGCTCGCGGATCTCGTCCGGCGGCAGAATGGCGGCCCGCTCGATCACGCCCAGCAGCGAGAAGAACCCGCGCTCGGACGCACCGAGCGCCGACATCGCCGGCCGCGCAGCCGAACCCGGCGGTGGCAGCCGACGCGATGCGGCGGACCGCTTCGCGGGTAACGGCGTGGACCGCAACCACCGGTACCGCAGCAACAGCAGGGTCGCCGGGAAGGCAGCACCGGCGGCGACCAGGCCGGTGATCAACAGCGCCCAGAACGGCACATTCCAGGTGGCCAGCAGCCCGGTCACCAAAAACCAGAACCCAGAGGCGAAGACGAAGAACAGGCCCAACCGCAGCGCCCATTTGCGCTTGCGCAGCAGCCGGGCCCGCGGGTCGGCGGCCATGCTCAGCTTGTGCGCGACCACCTCGGTGGCCTCGCTGGCTGCGTCGATACCGCGCTGAAGCAACGACTGTCGGAACGCCATTTTCGCCGCCACCTTTGTTGTGGGTTTACTGACCGAGCGGGTTTTCGGGAGTCGCCTCGGCCGCAGCCGCCGGGGTGGCCGGAGTGGCGCTGGCCGCCCCGCCCGCAGGCAGTGCATCCCCGCGCATCGACGCCTTGATCTGCTCCAGCCGGGAATGACCTGCCATCTGGACGCTGGCCTGCTGGACCTCCAGCATCCGGCCCTGCACCGAGTTCTGGGCCAGTTCGGCCTCGCCCATCGCGTTGGCGTAGCGGCGCTCGATCTTGTCGCGCACCTCGTCCAGGGTGGGCGTGTTGCCGGGGGCGGCGATATCACTCATCGACCGCAACGAAGCGCTGACCTGCTCCTGCATCTTGGCCTGCTCAAGCTGGCTGAGCAGCTTGGTGCGCTCGGCGATCTTGGTCTGCAGCATCATCGCGTTCTGCTCGACGGCCTTCTTCGCCTGCGCGGCGGCCCCCAGCGACTGGTCGTGCAGCGCCTTGAGATCCTCGACGCTCTGCTCGGCGGTGACCAGTTGCGCGGCGAACGCCTCGGCGGCGTTGTTGTACTCGGTGGCCTTGGCCGCGTCGCCGGTGGAGACGGCCTGGTCGGCCAGCGTCAGGGCCTGGCGCACGTTGGCTTGCAGCTTCTCGATATCGGCCAGTTGACGGTTCAGCCGCATCTCCAGCTGCCGCTGGTTGCCGATCACCTGGGCGGCCTGCTGGGTTAGCGCCTGATGAGTCCGCTGCGCTTCCTCGATGGCCTGCTGAATCTGAATCTTGGGATCAGCGTGCTCGTCGATCTTCGAATTGAAGAGCGCCGCCAAGTAGTGCCACGCCTTCACGAACGGGTTGGCCATGGATTCATTCCGCCTTATGTCGTCGATCTCTGCCGGTTACCTGCCTGTGCACGTTCGCTGCCCAATTTATCGGGTCGACGCAGATCGCCACACCCCCGGGCGAAAATGGCTCAGGCCACGGCCATGGTGACGACGGCCGGGATGACGACCTTCGTCGCGGCGTCGATGTTGGTGGCACCGGAGCTGGCCAGGCTGACCTTCTCCTGACGCGCCATCCGCTCACCGGCATCCGTCAGCACCCGCGACAACGGGATCTCCAACGCCGAACAGATGGCGCTCAGCAGTTCACTGGACGCTTCTTTGCGGCCACGTTCGACCTCCGACAGGTAGCCGAGGCTGACCCGGGCCGAATCGGAAACCTCCCGCAGAGTGCGGGCCTGGGACGTCCGGGCACGGCGCAGCACGTCGCCAATGACCTCGCGCAGCAATGCCGCCATCGTGCTCTCCTTTTGTCCTCTGGGTAAAGATCCAACTAAATCCCTACACACATCTGATTACCTGAACGTCACCGACCGCCGGGATGGTTCCCCACGTGACGCACGGAATCAGCTCGCAGCGACCAACGCACGCAGCGCGACGATGGCTTCGTGTACCGCAGCGGCCCTGATGTCCCAGCGTGATCCGCTGAAATGCAGTTCTCTGACCTCGCAGACGATGTCCGAATCTTCGCTTCCCGGTGGTCCGGCCAGCCCCAGAAAAACCGTCCCTACCGGGTGCCCGCCATGCGGATCCGGGCCCGCGACGCCGGTCAGACCGACGCCCCACGTGGAGCTGCACCGCTGCTGAGCACCGACGGCGAGTGCGCGTGCGGTCGGTGCTGCCACCGGACCGACGTCGGCCAGCAGTTGCGCCGCGACGCCGGCGAGCGCGATCTTGGTCTCGACGGTGTAGGTGACCAGGCCGCCGTGCAGGACGGCACTGGCGCCGGGAACGCCGGCCAGCGTCGCAGTCAGCAGCCCGGCGGTCAGCGATTCGGCGGTGGCGACACTCTGTCTGCGCACGGTCAGATCGGCGACCAGGCCCCGCGCCTCGTCACTGACCAGCGGATCGTCCACGCGACTCCCTCAATGCCGAGACGACGTAGTCGACCCCGGTCACCACGGTCAGCACGATCGCGGCCGCCATGATCACCCACCCGACGGTGAGCCAGGTACCGGACAGGGGCAGGACGAACAGTCCGATGGCGACCGCCTGCACCAACGTCTTGAGCTTGCCGCCGCGGCTGGCGGGGATCACCCCGCGCCGCAGCACGGCCAACCGCAACAGCGTCACGCCGATCTCGCGAATCAGGATCAGCACCGTCACCCACCACGGCAGGTCACCCAGCATCGACAGACCGATCAGGGCCGCACCGATGAGCGTCTTGTCGGCGATCGGGTCGGCCAGCTTGCCGAATTCCGTCACCAGCCCGTAGTTGCGCGCCAGCTGACCGTCGAAGCGATCGGTGATCACGGCGACCGCGAAGATCGCGAAAGCGGCGACGCGACTGTTGTTTTCGTGACCGTCGCCGGCGAACAAGGCCAGCAGGAACACGGGGACCAGGACCAGGCGCAGAGCCGTCAGCGCATTCGCCAGGTTGTAGACCGATACGGGCGGGACCGCTGGAGGAGTTACTGGGGGGCCCGACACCGCATAAGAATATCCGCTGGCAGTCTGACCGCCGACAGCCGATACTCTGCAGCCGTGGACACGGGCGTGGGTGAGCAGGCCGAAAAGCCGTTGGTGCGTCGGGCGCGCACGTCGGACGTACCCGCGATCAAGCGTCTGGTCGACACCTACGCAGGCAAGATTCTGCTGGAAAAGAACCTGGTCACGCTGTATGAGGCGGTCCAGGAATTCTGGGTGGCGGAGTATCAGGGCGAGATCATCGGCTGCGGCGCGCTGCACGTGTTGTGGTCCGATCTCGGCGAGGTGCGCACGGTCGCGGTGGACCCGAAAGTCAAAGGGCACGGAGTCGGCCACGCGATCGTGATGCGCCTGCTGGACGTCGCCCGCGATCTGCAACTGCAACGCCTGTTCGTGCTGACCTTCGAAACCGA
>JBEVHL010000135.1:0-6251 GCA_040511255.1 Mycobacterium sp.
GGCGGCACTTGGTTGTTCAACCGGTATCCGGGTGCGCGGTGCGATATCGAGAGCATCGAGTACTCCTACAGCTTCTCCGACGAGATCCAGCAGGAGTGGGTCTGGACGGAGACCATGCCTGCCCAGCCGGAAATCGAGGCCTACCTCAACTTCGTCGCCGATCGGCTCGACCTGCGCCGCGACATCCAGTTCGACACCAAGGTCACCGCGATGACGTTCGACGAGGGCGCTGCTCAGTGGGTGCTGGAGACCGACACCGGCGAGTCATTTGCGGCGCCGTTCGTGGTCGCGGCCTCTGGCATTCTGTCGGTGCCCCTGGAACCCGCGATCGCAGGGATGGAAACCTTCGACGGCGATTCGCTGTACACCAGCCGCTGGCCGAAGGAAGGCTTCGACCTGACCGGCAAGCGGGTCGGGGTGATCGGCACCGGCTCGACGGGTGTGCAGCTGATCCCCGTCGTGGCCCGAGAAGCTGCGCAGCTGTTCGTATTTCAGCGAACCCCGGCCTACACCCTGCCCTGGCAGGTACGCGCCTTCGAAGCGGGTGAGCTGGACGAGATGAAGGGGAATTACGCCGAGATCCGTGCCGCTCAGCGAGCGCATCCGGTGGGTGCCGCCCGCCTCAGCGCGTTCTCGGTGCTGATCGACATGCTCAGTAGGCCGCCGATCAAAGCGGCCACCCGGCAGGACCAACTGCGTGCCATCGACGAGAACGGCGTGCTGGGTGCGGTCAACTGGGGCGACATCTTCTTCGATATCGAGGCCAACCAGATGGCCGCCGTGCTCTACGGCGAGGCCGTGGCCCGGATCGTGACAGATCCGGCGACGGCCGCGTCGCTGGCCCCGAGCCATCCCTTCGGCTGCAAACGGCCGATCATCGACCAGGGCTACTACGAAACCTATAACCGCGACAACGTGACCCTGGTCGACCTGCAGAAGGGTCCGATCCGCGCGGTCACGCCGACCGGCATCAACACCGGGCAGGACTCCTACGACCTCGACGTCATCATCTACGCCACCGGTTTCGACGCCATGACCGGAGCCCTCACCCGGATCGACGTCCGCGGCCGTGACGGTGTCTCGCTCCGGGACGTCTGGCGTGAGGAGGGGCCCGCCTCTTATCTGGGTCTGGCCGTTGCCGGCTTCCCCAACCTGTTCATGGTGCAGGGGCCGGGCGCACCCGCGGCGGCCACCAATTTCGTTGCCGCACTGGAACAACACGTGGAGTGGATCAGCGACTGCATCGCCGACCTCCATGCCCGCCGGGTGCGCACCATCGAGGCCACCCCGGCGGCGCAACAGGAGTGGATCGAGCACACCACCGAACTCGTCGCGGCCACCGTGCTGATGCATCCGTCGTGCAACTCCTGGTACAACGGCGCCAACGTGCCTGGCAAGAAGCGGCGATATATGGGCTACGTGGCAGGGATTCCCGAGTACCGCCGGCGCTGTGACGAGATTGCCGCGACGGGCTATCCGGGCTTCGATCTGGCATGAGTCTCAGCGGGCAGGCGGTGCGGATCGGACGGGAGATGTCCGGTCTGGTTCCGCGCTCGGTCAGTGCGCTGCGAACGGCCGACGGGTGGAATCCGCTGTCGCCGAGGGGGTTACGGCAGCTCGGTGAGGTGGTGCTCGACGAGGCCGTGGTGACCGGCATGACGTTGATGGCGCCCCCACCGAGCCTGCACACCTCCCCGGCCGCCTACGCAGAGGTGGCCGCCGAACTCTCTGCCCTCGGGGCTGCGGCCTACACCGACCCGGAGCCGTTGCAGGTCGAGAGTATTCGCCGCCGGCGTGCCGGGCTGCTGAACTTCGAACAGCTGACCTACCGACACGATCCCGCACTGCCGGACGTGCTGGCCATCGCCGATGTCACCGGCCCAGCGACGGCGGTGTGCAATATCGTCCGGCACAGCAGCGGCCCCAGGCCCTGGCTGGTGTGGGTGCACGGCGCAGGCATGGGTGGGCTGTCTGACTTCGCCGTGACGCGCATCAGCCGACTCCACCATCTCGGCTTCAACGTGGCGATGCCCATTCAGCCCGGCCACGGTGCGCGCCGCAACACCTGGCCGGCGTATCCCGATACCGATCCCCTGACCAACGTGGCCGGGATGATGCGCACCGTCTCCGAGGTGCGGGCCGTCCTGCGCTGGCTCACCCCACAATCCTCGGGGATCGCCCAGTCCGGGTTGTCATTGGGCAGTGCGGTGGCTGCACTGGTCGCCAGCATGGAGGACAGCGTGAACGCGGTGGCGGTCTACACCCCGATCACCGGATTGAACGGGATGATCGCGAACCACCTGTACCGGTGGGGTTCGGCGGCCGATGAGGTGGCTTCGGTGCTGAGCTCGGATGTCGTCGCCACACTGACCGCGGTGATCGACCCCCTTGCGGTGCAACCACTTGCACCGCCCGAGCGGCGGCTCATCGTCGGTGCCTGGCACGATCAGATGGCGATGCGAACGCCTGCGCTGGCGCTACACGAACGCTGGGGTGGCGAGTTGTACTGGCATGACGGCGGCCACGTCGGACACCTGTTCTCCGGTCAGGTCCAGACCGTCACCGAGAGGTTCCTGCGGCAGCTACTCTAATCTGCCTGTCGGCGTAGCAGTTTCGCACCGCCCCTACTCCAGCGATCGCTGATCCGGACCGAGAGTGGCCCGGCGGAGAAGTCCGATCGCAGTCGGGTCAGCTTCGACGTCTTGATCTGCCATTGGCCGTCGGTCTTCTGGTACGTCTCGTGATAGTGGCCGTACCCGGTGAGGGTGAGAAACGGCTTCAGCAACACCACGTCGTTGAGCGCCCACACGCCGCGAGCGGTAGTCGCCGAAGTCACCTCGATCTCCGGTGCGTGCACCTGATGCACCGTGACCTGCGACGGCTTACCGAGGTTCTTCCGGAGGAACGCGATGAACTCGTCGGCGCCGGCGATCACCGCACCACCCGCTTCTGAGGTGTCGCTGACGAAGTCGTCGGTGAAGATCGTCCGCCAAGCCACCCAGTCCTTGGTGTCCAGGTATCGGCAGTAGCGTGCCTTCAGCTGCTTGATCGCTTCGATCTCCAGCAAGGTGGTGGCGGCGTCGGTCATGGTGCTCCGTAGTCTCTAATCGCCCGGGTGCGAGCATGTTCCAGCTCGCGAGCCAGATCGTACCTATCTGGCAGCACGATCCAATGGAACGCGATACCGAAGCCGGCCGCGCTGATGTCGTTGACCGCTGGGCCAAGATCGATGTCCGGCCGCACGGAGCCGTCGGCGATCCCATCTCGCAGACCCGCCTCGACAGCGTCCACCCCGTGCTCGAACCAGGTCTGGAGTCGGGTCCGCACCGGTGAAGTGGTCTTGACCGCCTCGAAGGTCATCACGAACATGGCGCGCAGAAAATCCCGGTCTTCGGCGTACAACTGCTGAATCCGGCCGAAGTGTGCCACCGCGTTCTCCATCCCGCTGGCGCCGGGCTGTCGACCGGGGAGCACACGTTGCACGTACCCGTGCTCGAAGAACGCATCCAGGATGGCGTCTTTGCTGCCGTACCGTGCGTGCACCATGGCCCGGCTGTAACCCGCGCGGCGGCCGATCTCCGCGGCTGTGGTTGCTTCCCAACCTTTTTCGGTGATCAGTTCCGCAGCGGCCTCGACGAGCCTGCGGCTGGAGATCTCAACGCGCTGCGGCTGGGTGAGGCCGCGGGCGGGGGAAGGCATCCTTGCATATTAGACGGTCGACAATTATGTTGCTTGCCTGGCGTCAAATCGCCTGCACCTCAGCGGTGACACTGGAGGTATTCATATGACCACGCCCGTCAGGACGGCACGTGAAGTGGTCGAGCTCTACAACCTCGTCGTCTGGAATCAGCGCGATTTCGCTCTTGCCGAGGAACTGATGGGCGATACCGTGACACGCCACGAGGTGGGCGAGGCCACCGTGCTCAGCCACGCGCAAGCGGTGGCCCGCATCGTCGACCGATGGGACATGTTCGAGACCATCAGCTTTGAGCTCAAGCTGGTGGTGGCCGACGACGAGCACGTCGCGATCGTGTACCAGTCGCCGATGAAGCTCAAGGACGGAACCGAGACCACGGTCGGAAGTATGGAGATCTTCCGCGTGGTCGATGGCAGGATCACAGAGGTCTGGAATTGTGGCTACAAGCAAGGAGTTTGGGCGTGACAGAGACCCGCGTGCTCGACGAACTGGGTTACTACCTGCTGGCGGGAGCCGGAGGTGAAGGCCCGGCCACATTGATGGACGAGGCCCGGCGCGGCGAAGAGCTCGGGTTCGGCACGGCGTTCATCTCCGAACGGTGGAATGTCAAGGAGGCGTCGTCGCTCACCGGCGCGGCCTGCGCGGTGACCAACCGGATGCAGATCGCCACCGCCGCCACCAACCACAACACGCGGCATCCTCTGATCACCGGCTCGTATGCCACCACCATGCACCGGCTGTCCAAGGGCCGCTTCACCCTGGGCATCGGACGCGGTATCGCCGCGATGTACAACGCGTTCGGGGTGCCCGCGGTGACCACCGCGCAGATGGAAGATTTCGCACAGGTGATGCGCAAGCTCTGGCACGGCGAGGTGATCTTCAACCACGACGGTCCGATCGGTAAATACCAGATCCTGTTCCTCGATCCCGACTTCGACGAGGACATCCGGCTAGGCATCGTAGCGTTCGGTCCGCAGACGTTGGCGTTGGGCGGCAGAGCGTTCGACGATGTCATCCTGCACACCTATTTCACGCCGGAAACCCTGCAGCGCGCGGTGAAGACGGTCAAGGATGCCGCCGAGCAGGCCGGCCGTGACCCGGCGACGGTCAAGGTGTGGTCGTGCTTCGCCACGGTGGGGGACCACCTGCCCGAGGAGTTGCGGCTGAAGAAGACCGTCGCGCGGTTGGCCACGTACCTGCAGGGTTACGGCGATCTGCTGGTCAGTACCAACGGCTGGGATCCCGCTGTGCTGCAACGCTTCCGGGATGATGCTGTGGTTCAGTCGGTTCCCGGCGGCATCGACCACAAGGCCAGCGCGGAACAAATCGAACACATCGCCACCCTGATTCCCGACGAATGGCTGGAACCGTCGGCGACCGGGACCGCGCAGCAGTGCGTCGACCGGATCCGGCAGGAGCTCGCGTACGGGGCCGACAGTGTCATCCTGCACGGTGCCACCCCGGATGAACTGGAGCCGATCGTCGCGCAGTACCGCGCGTCAGACCGGTGATTTCGGCGCGGCTGGTCGCGGTCAGCGGTCGAGGGCGCGCCGAAATCACGAGAACACGTAGGAACCCGCGGTGATGGCCTTGCCGCCATTGCCTTCGTCATAGAGCAGCACCCGCACAGCGACCGTGCCGTCGGCGCCGTGCAGCGGTTCGCAGTCGACGCGGAACGGCCCGGTCTTGCCGCGGGCGAGAAACATGGTGTGTGAGGAGATGCCCTGCAGTCGATCGGTGCCCGCGAGCTCTGCCGCGGCGTCTCGGGCGGCAGTCTCCAGGATGACGAACTGCGGGCCGATGTGCAGTGCCGCGTCGGGTGAGGCCACCTCTGCGGCCAATTCGGGTAGCGCCCAATGACCGTCGGCTCTGAGCTGACCGCCGAACACCTGCCACAGCGGCGGCAGGTCGGCGGAGTCGACGACGACGATCGGATCGACCGGCATCTTCGCAAGCCCCTCCGGTGGAACGCCGATACTGATGCCCTGTCCTTCGGTCAACGCCAGCACCCGGGTGCGGTGATCGGCGTCGACAATCTTGGACCGGCTGTAGGCCAGCTGCCTACCGCGTTTGAGTCCCTCGGGCACGATCTCGATACGCCGCACATCGCGGCCGGCGTCGAGGAGCTGGCAGGAGTGGATGACCGGATTCGGCACCGCCTCCAGATCGGACATGTGGCCACCTTCGGGGGAGGCGATGCCGAGCACCGCCAGCAGTAACCCGCCGGTGGCGTTGCGCATATCGTGGCGTAACGCCACGGTGTTGTCGGTGGGTCCGAGATCCATCGAGTCGTAGGTCCGGCCGATGTAGCGGTAACTGAGCAGCCCGCCCCACCGTGAGCGCAGCTCGGCGGCGTAGGCGTCCGGGTCGCCGGTCAGCTCTCGAATATCTTGTGGCACAGCTGTTTACTCCTTCAGGCGATGGCGCGCTGCCAGGTCAGGGTGCTGTGGGTGGTCACGCCCGTCTCGTCGGTCATGGTCGCCGACAGGATGAGCTGGCCGGGCGCCAGGCTGACGTTGCGCAGCTGAGGCTGGACCAACAGATCCGGCATGGT
>JBEVHL010000136.1:0-6393 GCA_040511255.1 Mycobacterium sp.
CACAAAACCCGCGCGCCCCCGCCCACCCCGCGGCCCGCCCCCCCCCCGCCCCCCCCCCCACTTCTGCTGTCACCAGGTCCAGGGCCCGCGCGGCGGCCCCGTGCAGGGGTCCGTCGTCGCCGTGCACCCCGTCGCGCACCGGCGGCGCCGAGGACTTCCGGAACGACATCAGTCCGTCGCGGTAGGCCTCGTCGAAGGCCTGCGGGGCGGTGGCCCGCAACGGCACGGCCAGCCCGCCGAGGGTGACCACGTCGGGATCGTGCAGATTGACCAACCCGCCGATCCCGGCGCCGAGGGCCGCGGCCACCGACTCGAACGCCCGCCGGGCCCGGTCGTCGTGCGGGCCAGCGAGCACGTCGTAGGCGTAGCGCACCGAGTCGGTCGGCGGCGGGTCGCCGAGGTGGTGGGCCAACGCGCGGCCGTCGATCGACAGGTCCCAGCAGCCGCGGGCCCCGCACGGGCAGACCTGGGACCGGTCGCCGAACGGTACGTGACCGTATTCGCCCGCCGCACCGGTCGCGCCGGTGACCGGCTCGCCGCTGACGACGAGGGTGCCGCCGAGGCCGACCGCGACGATCAGGTGCAGCGCGGTGCCCGCCCCGCGGGCCGCGCCGGTGCGCGCCTCGGCCAGGCCGGCCAACGTGGCGTCGTTGCCGAGCAGCAGCGGCACATCCGGCAGCTGGGCCGTCAGCACCGACAGGTCCACATCACCCCAGCCCCTGGTGGTGAACTGCACCAGGCGCGCGTCGCTGACGGTGCCCGCGGCCGACACCGAGACCGCCCGGATCCGACCCGGCTGCAGCGAATGCACCGCTTCGATCGCGTCGGCCAACTCGGCGAGCAGACGTTTCGGCGCCTTCCCGGTGTGCGTGGCCTGCGCCACCACCCGGGGTCGCCCGTCGACGTCGGCCAACGCCAGCCGCCAGTCCCTGGCCCGCAGTTCGGCCGCCAGGACCAGCGGCCCGTCCGGATGCGCCCCGAGCACAGTGGTCGGGCGGCCGCGACCCGCCGCGGGCGCGGGTGTCTCGTCGAGCAGCTGCACCCGGCGCAGCCGAGCCACCAGATCCGCGGCGCCGCCGCTGCCGATGCCGAGTTTCTGGGCGGCGGCGGCGCGGGTGATCCCGGGTTCGGCGCGGACCAGCCCGATCAGCTGGGCAGCGCCGAACCACCGCTGCTGCGCTGCCGGGCGCTGGTCCGATTCCATCGCAGTCATATTCTCATTTGAATAAACTCACCGCCTGAGTATATTCATATCGATGACGCCCACCGCCGCCATCGACGCCCCGCAGCAGGGTCTGCGCCAGCACATGGCCGGTCTGCTGTCGCTGGCGCTGGCGTCGTGCCTGGCGGTCACCACCGAGATGCTGCCGATCGGCCTACTGCCGGCGATCGGGCAGTGGTTTGGCGTCCCGGATTCCACCACCGGCCTGTTGGTCAGCCTGTACGCCGTCATGGTGGCCACGCTGGCGGTGCCGCTGACGCTGATCACCGCCCGGTTCGCCCGTAAGCCGCTGCTGCTGACCACACTGTTCTGCTACGCACTGAGCAATGCCGTGGTGGCGCTGGCCCCGACGTTCGCGGTGCTGGCCGTCGGCCGGACGATCGGCGGCATCACCCACGCGCTGTTCTTCTCGCTGTGCATCGGCTACGCCCCGCGGCTGGTCGCCGGCGCGCAGGTGGGCCGGGCGCTGGCCATCGCCGCGGGTGGGGCCACCGCCGGCTTTGTCCTCGGCGTCCCGTTGTCGACCTCTCTGGGCACGGCGCTGGGCTGGCGCATGTCGTTCGGCGTGCTGGCCGTGCTGTCGGTGCTGACCCTGGCGCTGGTGGCCAGACTGCTGCCAAAGGTCAGCAACGACGCCCCGGTCAAACCGGCCGAAAGCCGTACGGGGCGAACGACACTGGCCGCGGTGGTGGCATCGAACGCGCTGACCTTCCTGGGGCAGTTCACCCTGTACACCTTCATCAGCGTGGCGCTGTTGGCCGCGGGTGCGCGACCGGCGTTCATCGGACCCCTGCTGCTGCTGTGCGGTATCTGCGGACTGGCCGGCCTGACCTACGCCGCCCGCACGCTCGACCACAATCCCCGCCGGACCACGGTGGTGATCCTGCTGCTCGTCATCGCCGCGGTGCTCGCCTTCGGAGTCGGGTTTCCGGCGCTGATCCCGGTCATTCTCGCGGCGGCGGTGTGGAACGGCGCTTTCGGCGGCGTGCCATCGGTCTACCAGTCCTGCGCGGTGCGCACCCATGCGGCCACTCCGGAGTTGGCCGGCGCGTGGATCAACACCAGCGCCAACTTCGGCATCGCCGGTGGCGCGGCCATCGGCGCCGGACTGTTGCCCGCGATCGGCCTTGGCGGTCTGCCGTGGGTCAGTGCGGCGTTGATCGGGCTCGGCCTGACCGTGAGTCTGGTTGCGCGCCGGGCGTTTCCGTCGACCATCTAGTTGGCGTCAGCGCCGTTGCACCGTGATCCGGCCGCCCTGTTTTGGCGTGAACGCCACCCCGCGGGAGTGCCATTTCTCGTCGGGCTGGGTGCTGGTGGCGATCGTGAACTGCCGCAACACCGTTCGCAACACCACGTCCATCTCCATGTTGGCGAACGCAGCCCCGACACACCGCCGGGTGCCGCCGCCGAACGGAATCCAGGCGAAAGTGTTGGGCCTGGTGCCGACGAAGCGCTGGGGATCGAACCGCTCGGGGTTCGGGAATTCGTCTGCGTCGGAATGTAATTGGCCGATGCTGACCATCACCGAATAACCCCGCGGAATCCGCCACTGCCCCAGTTCGATGCTCGGCGCCAGCACATGGCGACCGGCGAAGTCGATCACCGTCCTGGCGCGTTGCACCTCCAGGATGGTCGCCTGCCGCAGCTCGGCGTCCTCGGTGTCGGCCTCCGCGACCAGGTCCGCCAGAATTCCGGGATGCCGGGAGATGCGTTCGAAGGCCCAGGCCAGGGTGGAGGCGGTGGTCTCGTGGCCGGCGGCGAGCAGGGTCAGTAGTTCGTCGGCGATCTCGCTGCGCGACATGGCCGAACCGTCCTCGTAGGTGCTGCGCAGAAACAGTGCCAGGACGTCGGTGCGCTCGTCGAGGTGCGGATCCGCGGTGGCCGCCTCGACCAGGGTGTCGATGACGGCGTTGTAGTCGCGACGGTAGGCCGCGAGTTTGCGCCATGGACTCCACCGGCCCAGATCGCGGGTCGGGGTGGGCAGCACCACCAGTCGCGACCCCAGCGTCACCCAGGGCGGGATGATCCGGCGCAGCAGCTCCAACTCGGCGCCATCCGCACCGAAGATCGCCCGCAGGATGATGTTGAGGGTGATCCGGCTCATCGGTTCGAGGGTCTCGAACTCCTCGCCGACGGGCCACGACGCGATCTCGCGCAGCGTCTCCTCTTCGACGATATTCTCGTAGTTCTTGATGCTCTTGCCGTGGAACGGCGGGGTCAGCAGCTTGCGCCGCTTGCGGTGGTCCGCACCTTCGAGCGCGAACACCGAACCGGGACCGAACACCCGACTCAGGTTGGGCTGCAGGTTACCGAGATCGTCGGTGCTGGTGGTGAACACCTGCTTGGCGATCGCGGGGTCGGACACCACCACCACATTGCCGAACACCGGGATGCGCAAGGTGAACGCGCCGCCGTAGCGCGGGGCGAACAATTTGACGGTGGGCCTGCGCAGCGCGACAAATGCGGCCGCTTGCAGCACCTTGGGGATCGGCGGCGACGGCGGAATCCGCAATGGCAGGCCCGCAAGCTGCGCGTCTCGCTCGGAGTCTTGGTCGATGGCGGTTCCGCTCATTGCCGGTGCCCTCCCCTCTCGGGCGGTACCGCGTCGTACCGCGCTCTGCGAGGGTACGGTACCCCCTAGTACCGGGGTCGGGCAAGACTGTAGTGGGAGTGGAAGGGGATCGGCGGTGACCGCAGTCGAAACGAACCATCCGCAGAGCGCGTCCGACCCCGCTGGGGACGACCCGTTCCGGGCGCGCCTGCTGGAGGGGTTGTCGGAGTCGATCCGCGAGCGCGGGTACCGGGAGACCACGGTGGCCGACGTCGTCCGGCACGCCAAGACCTCCAAGCGCACCTTCTACAGCCAGTTCGCCAGCAAGGACGACTGCCTGCTGGAGCTGCTGGACAACGACAACGAGCAGATGATCGCCGACATCCGCGCCGCGGTCGATCCGGACGCCGACTGGTACACCCAGGTCGAACAGGCCATCGATTCCTACCTCACCACCGTGGAGTCTCGGCCGCCGATCTGGTTGACCTGGATCCGGGAGTTCCCCGCGCTCGGCGACGCCGCCCGACCCGTGCAGCGCAGGGGCATGCAGCGCCTGACCGACATGCTGGTCGACCTCAGCGGCAACCCCGGTTTCCTGCGCGCCGAGCTGCCTGTGGTCACCCGGCCGGTGGCGCTGATCCTGCTCGGCGGACTGCGCGAGTTGACCGCCCACACGCTCGAAGACGGCGATGACATCCGCGGTATCGCCGCCACCGCCGTCGCTGCGTCCGCGGCGCTGCTGCGGTGCACCCAGCAGCAACCGGGGATGCCGTGATGGGCCGGGTGCCGTCGGACGTGACGCTGGAGAACTGGCAGACGGCACCCCATCTGCATTGGGCGTTTCAGCACATGGCGGATTTCCTACCCACAGCTGCCATTTCGCGGGGGGACGATCCCGTCGCGGAGCTGCCGCCTGCGCCGCAGGGCCTCGCCGACATCACGCTCGACGACCCGAATACCGGCGCGCGCCGCACCGTCGGGGACGTGATGGACACGACCGACACCGACGGATGGATCGTCATGCAGCACGGCCGCGTGGTCGCAGAGCAGTACTACGACGGCATGACCGCCGACACCCCGCACCTGCTGATGTCGGTCAGCAAATCGTTGATCTCGACGGTGGTCGGCGCACTGGTCGGCTCGGGCGGGCTGGACGTCGACGCGGAGCTGACCCGGTACGTGCCGGCGCTGGCCGAATCGGGATACGCCGGCGCGACCGTCCGCAATCTACTCGACATGCGTTCGGGCATAACGTTTTCCGAAGAATATCTGAACCCGCTCGCCGAGGTCCGGCTGCTCGAGCAGGCCATCGACTGGGCGCCGCGCACCGTACCGGAGGTGCCGGGCACTATGTACGACTTCCTGCTGACGTTGCGGCAGGGCTCGGCACACGGTGGCCCGTTCAACTACCGGTCGTGTGAAACCGACGTGCTGGGCTGGGTGTGTGAAGCCGCCGCCGGCGTGCCGATGCCCGACCTGATGTCCACGTTGGTGTGGAGCAAGCTCGGCGCGCAGACCGACGCCATCATCGGCATCGATTCGGTGGGCACCGGCATGTTCGACGGCGGAATCAACGCCGGCCTGCGCGACCTGGCGCGCTTCGGCTCGCTGTTGCTGACCGGTGGCGTATCCCTGACCGGGACACAGGTGGTGCCTGCCGCCTGGATCGCCGACACACTCGCCGGTGGTGCCGACTCACGTGCCGCATTCGCCGCGTGCGCCGAGGACAACCGGATGCCCGGCGGTATGTACCGCAATCAGTTCTGGCTGCCCTACCCCGGCGACAACGTGGTGATGTGCATAGGCATTCACGGCCAGATGATCTACATCGACCGGGCGGCTCAGATGGTGGCCGCCAAGCTGTCGAGCTGGCCACTGCCGCAGGAGGCCGCCAAGCTCTACCCGACGATGGCCGCCTTCGCCGCCGTGGCCGCCGCATTGTCCTGACCGATCACAACAACCGCGACGGCAGCACGAAGGCGAACGGGCGCGGAAATCCGATGCCGGTCAGCCGGGCGGTGCGGATCGCCTTCGCGCTGACGGTGCGCACCTCGCCCGACGACGGCTCGTAGCACCGGAATCCCCGGGTCCCCGCGGCATCCACCAGCAGCACCCAGTGCCGCGGGACGAACCGGCCGACCAGCATCGCCACCGGCCGTCCCAGCAGCACCGCTTCGCGGACGTCGAGCAGCCGGTCGCGCCGATGACAACGGCGCCACCGGTAGGGGACCGGGCTGTGCACACTCAGCGCCCGCGCCACCGCGACCGGCGTCGCGCCGAGAAACCGCGGCCAGACGCGGCGGAAGGCCCGGTGCACCCGGCCCTGTTCCGCGTCGAACCAGCCGGCGGCGGCCAGTTGCGCCGCATACCGCGCATCGAGCATTGCCCCGCCGACGATCGCCACGCTGGGCCCGCAGGACACCCCGTCGCGCTGGCGCAGCGGCATCGTGGGCAGCGTCACCCCGCCAGCGTCACGGGTTTGGGGTGCAGCCGCAAGGGCAACCCTGCCCGTCGATCACCGACAAGTAGGGAGACAACACATGCGTGCCGAAGAGGGCGACGAGAGCGTCAAAGAACTTGCCGAGGACGCCAAGAAGGCCGAGAAGAAGCTCGACGAGGC
>JBEVHL010000137.1:0-3584 GCA_040511255.1 Mycobacterium sp.
CTTCGGTACCGAGACCAACAACGCAACCGGGCCTGGTTCAAGATCACCGCCGCCGTCTACAACCTGATCCGGATCACCGCACTCGACACCCGGATCGCCTGACAACAACAGCCGATCGACCCCGAGATCTGCCGGATCGCCTCCCAGTCACAGGACTCACCCCGCCGCCGGGATCTCAGTGGAAGCGCCCACGTGACACCGAAAGCCACGGAACACCCAGCACCGCTCAACCGCCGAACCGCCGATTTTCCGCATCCTGCCAGTGGGTGGTTCCAACTCGGCGGCTCGGCTAGCTCTGTCGCCGGGACTGTCCGGGGATCTGTGTAAGCGGCGTGATCTGAGGGTCCACGACTGAAGACCGTGGGCCGGAGAGGATCACTCCGATGACTGAGACAGCGAACAAGACGGCGGTCGTCCCGGCGCGTAGCGTGCCGCTGGTGGGCGATGGGCCGGCGATGCGAGATTGGGCGGCCGAACTGGTCGCCCGAGCCGGCGCCGAAGGCGTCGAGCTGACCGGTGAGAACGGTCTGTTGACCGGGTTGGTGCGCCAGGTGCTGCAGACCGGGCTGGAGGTCGAGATGACCGACCACCTCGGCTACGAACGTCACGCCGCCGAGGGCCGTGGCACGGGCAACAGCCGCAACGGGTCGACGCCGAAGACGGTGACGACGGAGGTGGGCAAGGTTGAGCTGCGGGTGCCGCGTGACCGTGACGCCAGCTTCGATCCGCGGACCGTGCGCAAGGGACAGCGCCGATTGGACGGGCTCACCGGCAACGTCATCTCGCTCTACGCCAAGGGGATGACGACCGGTGACATCCAGGCGCATCTGGCCGAGATCTACGACACCGACATCTCCCGCGACACGATCAGCCGGATCACCGACGCCGTCGTCGAGGACATGGTGGCGTGGCAGAGCCGGCCGCTCGACGCGATCTACCCGGTGATCTTGATCGACGCGATCGTGGTCAAGATTCGCGACGGCCAGGTCGCCAACCGGCCGATCTACGTGGCCATGGGCGTCAACCTCAACGGTGAACGCGACGTTTTGGGGATGTGGGTCGGCCCGACCGGCGGCGAAGGCGCCAAGTTCTCATAGTGGGTCCATGAGGTCGGGATCGGCTTGGGTGGCTGGTTCCGACGACATGGAGGTTGATGATGACGTTCGCTGGTGGCCGCTCGCAGGCCGACTACATGGCTCGCGTTCGCGGGATTCCGCCCGGGCAGTGTCTGGTGGTGCCGATCGATGTCGGCAAGCACTCGGCGGTGTCGTTGGTGGCTGATCATGAGGGTCGGGTGGTGCATGACCCGATTACGTTCCCGATGACGGCGACGGGCACGCGAATGTTGGTGAGTGCCGCTGGCGCCGCTGAACGGGCGGCGGTGGCGGGAAGTGTCCGCTTCGGGATCGAGGCCGCTGGCCATTATCACCGGGTCCTGGCCTCGACGTTGCATGCCAGCGGGCTCGATGTCGTCGAGCTGAACCCTGCCGCGGTGAAGATCGCCCGCTCCCAGCTCGGCCAGGCTCGGGTGAAGACCGACGTGCGCGACTGCCTGGCGATGGTCGAGTTGCTGGTTCGAGGGCAGGGCTGGCCGTTGCATCGCCACGACGAACAGGTGGCGTTGCAGACGATGTGGGTGGCGCAGCGCCGCCGCAAGCTCGACGCCGCCCAGGCTCTCACCAACCAAGTGCACGCACTCGCCGACGTGTCCTTCCCGGGGATCGCCGCGACGTTCAGGACCGGGTTCGACTCGCCGACGCTGCGGATGCTGCTGTCGACGATCACCGGACCGGGTGAGCTCGCCGCGATGGACGTCGAACAGCTCGTCGCGCACGCCGCGAGGAACGGCCGGCGGATGTTGCGACCCAAGGCCTGCCAAGTGGTCGCCGCGGCGCAGGACGCTCTTCGTCTGCCTGACGGCCAGCAATCAACCGCGCAATGCCTGCTGGCACGGGAGATCGCGCTGCTCGAGCAGCTCCGCAGCGAGATCAGCTATTGCGACGAGCAGCTGGCGGCGATCCTGCCGTCGACGCCGGCCGGGATCCTCGCCAGCGTCCCGGGTATCGGTGTTGCCACTGCCTCCTATTACGGCGCTGCGCTCGGTGACCCGTGGCGCTTCACCAACGCCGACGCCGCCTACCGCTACTCGGGGCTGTCACCGTCGAGCTACGACTCCGCCGGGCGTCGTCGCGCCAAGGTGCAGATCAGCCGCCAAGGCGCCGTCGAGCTGCGCCGGGCGATGATCACCCTCGGCTCGTCGATGGGCCTCAGCCACCCCGACTTCGTCGCCTATCGGCGCCGCCTGCTCGCGAACGGCAAGAAGCCGATGGTCGTCGCCGTCGCGCTCGCTCATCGATCCCACCGCCTGGCGTTCGCCATGATGCGCAGCCAGATCCCCTACGACAACAGCAAGTGGATGGCCGCAGTGGCGAAGGGCCGGTCCGTCAAGGCCGCAGGAGCGACCGCAACGACGTAGCCGACCCGACGCCACCTCTCACGATGGCCTCCCACCGCGGAGGCTGCAAGACCGTCGCCCCGAACACGGGCACGGAGGCAAGAACCCGATCAACGTCGTCAAGTTCGAGCAGCACCAGACTGCGTGTCCAGCAAGACGCCGGGTTCTTCCCGATCAGCGAGCGCGCACACAACAGCCAGCACCACGACTGCGTCTACTTGAGAAAGCGCCGCAACCGGGACCGTCGACGCGCGCGAATAAGCGGCGACCACATCGACGCGCGGACAAAGAAAACCTCGGCCGCGCCGAAGAAACCCTTGACAAGCACACCAGAACAGCTGGGCCGGGATCCTCACCGAGCTGCGCAACCGCGGCATCCAGGACACGTTCATCGTCTGCTGCGACGGCCTCAAGGGACTCCCCGATGCGATCCGGGCGACGTGGCCCCTCGCCGAGGTCCAGCTGTGCGTCGTGCACCTGGTCCGCTCGAGCCTGCGCTACACCTCGAAGAAAGACTGGGGGCCGGTGTGCCGGGAGCTGCGCGAGATCTATACCGCGCCCACCGTCGACGCCGCCACTGCCCGCTTCGCCGAGTTCGCCGAGCACTGGCAGGAGCGCTACCCGGCGATGATCGCCACCTGGGAACGAGCCTGGGACGACTTCGTGCCGTTCCTCGCCTTCTCCGTTGAGCTGCGTCAGATCGTCTACACCACCAACGCCATCGAGTCGCTCAACGCCCGCTTTCGCAAGGCCGTGCGTCACCGCGGGCACTTCCCGACTGAGCAGGCGGCGTTGAAAGTGCTCTACCTCGTCGCCACCGAGCGACGCCCCAACCGGTCCAACCCGACCGGCCAGGTCAGCGGCTGGAAGACCATCCTGAACGCGCTGACCATCCACTACGGCGACCGCATCGAAGCCGCCGCCTAACCATGACCATCACGACCGCTTACACAGTTCGTCGGACAGTCCCCCGCCGGTTGAGGGCGATACGCGGACATGCCGTTCGGTGCGCGTTGGGGCGTTCGCCGGGGCGTCGTTCGGTACCGACATTCGGTTCCATTGCGTCACCGTCTCGTCCATCATCGACTCGGGTGCTGCCGACCGCCGAGAAGGCGCGCAGGCAGGTTGA
>JBEVHL010000138.1:0-13575 GCA_040511255.1 Mycobacterium sp.
GGCGGTGCCGGCGCGATTCCTCTTCGGGAAAGAACAACTCCGCCGGATGGTCCCGGCACAGTCCCCGCGCCTGCCAGCTCCACTGGTCGACTGTCGGCGGCGGCAACCGCTGAGCAGTTATCCGCGCGACCGAAGCCCGCCCGGGTCCGTGTTCGGCACTCACGGCGGCCACCTAATTGCCCTGCCCGCCGCGGCCTTTCGCCGCGAGGTCGGGAACGGGATCGACCCCGTTGATCAGCCAGTCACCGAGGACGCGAGCTTTATAGACACGCGGATTGTGCGACGCGAGGGTCCGCGCGTTGCGCCAGTGCCGGTCCAGCGCGAGCTCCTCGGACACCCCGGAGGCGCCCAGTGCGTCGAAGATCGTCGTGGTGGCTTGCAGTGCGGCGGCGATGATCACCAATTGCGCTTGAGACACTGCGACTTCGGCGGTGATCAATCGATCCCGCGCCGCGCCGTCCTCGTGGCTGAGGCGACCGGTCACGATATCGTCCAGGGTGCGACTGCTGGCCGAGAGCGCGGCGCGCGCCGCAAATACATCAGCGGACACCTGTCCGATCACCTGTAGCAGTTGGGCGTCCTCGGTGGGTTTCGAGCTCAGGCCTTGCGGGTAATTGCGCCGTCGATCGATCAGCGCGGTGCTGCCGTCGCGCAGCGCCGCTGCGGTGATGCCGGTCAACACCGCAAGCATGGCGATCTGGTAGAAGTGCGACTGGTACGCAAAGCGGTCGGCAGCGGGGAAAACATCGCCGTGCTCGGCGCGCACCTGGTGATAGCGGGCTGAACCACTGGCGGTGGTGCGCTGACCGAATCCGCGCCAATCGTCAACCAGCGTTACCCCGGGATCATCGGCACGGACCAGCGCTGTCCAAAGCTGCCCGTCCTCACCGCGGCCGAGCACATCGAGCCAGTCCGCGTACAGACTGCCCGTCGCATAAAATTTCGCACCGGTCACCACCCAGTGATCGTCAGCAGAGGTCACCGTAGTGAGCAGGTTTGCCAGCGTCACGTTGTTTGCCTCGGTCCAGCCGCCGCCGACGAACGCACCGGCCAGAAACCGCTTAAGCCAGCTGTCACCTGCATCCGACACCGGTGCGTTCAGTCGGTCCTCGGTGAACGCCAAATGGTTGCGCCAGATGTGGGACACGTTGGCGTCGGCCGCCCCCAGGTCGGCGAGCAGGTCGAAGGTCTGCTCGAGGGACGCGCCGTACCCGCCGAACTCCTCGGGAATCCGCACCACGCCAAAGCCGGCGTCGCTGAGCCAGCGAACCTGCTCGCGCGGAAACTCCCTGGCCCGTTCGCGCTGCAGGTTCCCTTCGGCGATCGTGTCGAACACCGGCCCGAATTGGGCGCGCAGGGTTTCGGTCGACGCGGTCGGCGGCCGCAGATACGTCTCGTTGGTCATTCGACCGTCCCGGACTGGTCGATGCGATAGGCGAACTGATCCTCGACGGCGACGTAGCCCAGCCGACGGTAGAGCAGGTGCGCCTTGCTGCGGTTGTGGATATCGGTGCCCAGTGACGCGGCAGTCAACCCCCGCCGCAGCGCCGCCAGCCAAACTTTCTGCAGCAGCAGCTCACCGAGACCGTGGCGCCGTTGGTCGGCTCGGACACCGATGTAGTCGGTGTGTGCACTGAGCTCATAGCCGGTCGTTGCTGACGCGGTGTACGTCGAGCCCAGCACGTAGCCGAGCACTGTACCGGTGTGGTCGGTGGCGGCGAGGCTGAAATCGGCTGTGAACAATCGACTTTCGAGGTGATGGTGCCAGAGCTCAGGTGTCTTGGACATATTGCCGAAATGTTCCAGGAACGTGTCGTACTGCAGCCGGCGCACCTGCTCCCCCAGACCGCGGGTCAGTACCTCCGGCCAGCTCAGTATCGTCACTCCCGGCAATGCGACCGATTCCAGCGCCGCCGGATTTTCTTCGGCCAGCGACTTCCGGGTGCGGATGAACTGGCCCTCCTGACTCGCGCCCAGGCGACGCAGCGCGACGATGGCCGCCTGTTGATCGGTACCGATGAAGACCCGCAGAAACGCACCGCTGTGTTGGGCGGCCTCCACGTGGAACCTGGCCACCGCAGTGGCGACGACATCGTTGACCACTCGCGACGGGATCTGCGGGTCAAAGACGAAGTCCCCCAGGATCTCCGGTTGCAGACCGTGTGGCGGATGCAGAGCGGCATATCCCCGCACGCGTCCAGCACCGTCCCGCACCACCGTCGCCGCACCCGGATATGCCGAGCCGAGTTGTTCGGCGACATCTCGTGAGTCGGCGGAGAACTTCCGTCCGCCCAGACCGTCCGTAGTGGCCAGGAAGTCGGCGATCGCCGGGTAGGAGTGGCTGTTGGCCGCGTCCGTGGTCCAGGTTTCGACAACGGCATCGTCGGTGACCGTCATGGCGCGACGGGCCGATCCGTGCGGCCGGTGAGCGCGTCACTGATACCTTCGTTCGCCAACCGCAGCTGCTCTTCGTCGGACAGGGTCTGGATGGTGCCGATCCGCTGTGCGATCTCCGGGCGGGTCCGGCGAAGGTACCAGTACCAGATCAAACCGGCCAACAGGATGACGCCGAACACGAAAGGCAGGATGTTGAACGGGTATTCCGGCACCGGGTAGAAATTGCTGAAGATGGTGTAGCCCAACCCGATCACCGCCAGCACCGCGACGATCAACCGCAGCGGCGTCAGCGCGTTGATCTTGCGCAGCCAGATCGGGGTCGCAATGACCACCAGCAGGTAGCTGATCAGGAATCCCCAGTTGGCGACGTAGCCGCCGTACACGTCGAACACCAACCGTCCTGCAGAGCTGAAGGTGGCGGCGACGGCGAAGACCAATGCCAGCGCGCCGACGAAAACCACTCCTACCCACGGAGTTTTATGGGTGGGGTGGACCTTGGCAAAGACGTGGTGCAACGCGCCTTCGTGCGCGAATGTGAACAACGAGCGGGCGGCAGCGGTGGTCACAGCGGTGACGAAGACGATAAACGCGACGGCCACCGTCGCGCTGACCACGTAGTTGACCCACGAGACCCCGGCGGAGTCGGCCAGCTGCGGGAGCACGGCCTTGTCACCATCGATCTGGTCGAATTTCAGCACCTGCGGGTAGGTGGCGATCAGGTAGAGCACACCGAGCAGGACCACTACCCGCAGCAGCGATCGGGCGATGCTGCGGTGCGCGTCCTTGGCTTCGGCCCCCAGCGATGCCACGCTTTCGAAACCGGCGTAAGACCCGACGGCGGTCACGGCGGCGATAAACGTTGCGCTGGATCCGATGTGGCTGGGGGCGAGCTGGGCCCAATCGACGTGGAAGCCGTTGCCGATGTAGAGCGCGGCGATGATGACGAAGATCGACACCAGCGCGATGACTTCGAAGGCCAGCTCGTACTTGGCGGTCAGCGAGACGCCACGGAACGGCAGATACACCGCGACGGCCACCACGACGATGACCAGCAGCAGCCGGAACCAGGCCGCCTGGGACCCCAGACCGACCGACTCCAGAAAGGAGTCGAGGTACAGGACGCCGCCGAGGGTGCCGGTGGTGGCGAACCCGATGTAGCCGAAGAGCAAGCTGAACCCTGAGGCGTAGGCAAAGCCGGGCCCGAGTCCGTTACCGGTATACGTACCAAGCGATCCCGAGGACACAGTGCGTTTCGCCTGAAAGCTGATGGTGGTGGCGATCAGCGCGACGATCACCAGACCGATGACCGCGGCCCAGGCCGCGCCCTTACCTGCCGCGACGAACAGCGAAAAGGGCACGACGGCGATCGCGACACTGGGCGCAGCGGCGGCCAGTCCCTGGGCGAAGACGCCCCAGGGCCCTAAGGCGTCACGCTCCAGGCCGGTGCTCTCAGCGGCTACCAGTTCCCCCCCTCGGGCAGATGGGGATTGCGGCCGTTCTGATGTGGTCACGTTGGCTGCCTTTCCGGCCCTGAACAGAGCCGTGACGCATCGCCCTGCGCCGGATTGGCTTGGTACGCAGGTTGATTAACGTATTGGTGATGTAGCAGTCACGATGCCGCAACAGTGACGCTGACGTCAGCTATGGAATCGGCCAGATTCTTTTTCGGCTCGGCGAGTCCGGTACGCCGAACCAGGATGGTCCCCGGGCAGCGACGCCGACCCACCGGGAAAGACGCGTTGCCGAAGCGTTGTCGGATCACCGGCCGGATTCGCCCGGCCACGTCGCCTGAGTTCGGGAATGAGATATTCGGCGACATCGGCGAAGCTACCGGGGGTGACGTGATAGGCGATGTTGAAACCGTCCACACCCGATCGCGCCGCGTACGCCTCAAGATCGTCGGCGACAGTCGACGGCGACCCGATGAACAACTCGCCGCCGAAACCGCCCAGCCCACCGACATAGTCCCGCAACGTCAACCGCTGCCGCACATCGGCGTCGTTGACAGCGGCCAGGATCGAACGGCTGGCATCCGTGTGGAACTGTTCGATCGGTTTGTCCACCCCGTAATTGGACCAGTCGACGCCGCTCAGCGCAGACAGCAGAACCAGTCCGCCGTCCAGGTCGTGATATTTCGCCAGGCCGTCCGCCTTGGCCTGGGCCGCCGAATCGGTGCTGTCGACCACGATCTCAACGGAGGTGATGAATTTGATCGAGTCCGGGTGACGACCGTATTCGACGGCCCGCCGCCGGACGTCTTCGATGTTTGCCCGCAGGACGTCGGGACGGGGGTCGCCGGCAAAGACGAGTTCGGCGTTGCGAGCAGCGAATTCACGTCCCGCAGGCGACGTGCCCGCCTGGAACAGCACCGGGGTGCGCTGCGGCGAAGGCTCCACCAGGTGTGCCCCCGGCACGCTGAAGTACCGGCCCTCATGGCCGATCGGGTGCACTTTCGTGGAATCGGTGTAGATGCCGCGGCCACGGTCGCGAACCACCGCGTCGTCCTCCCAGGAACCTTCCCACAGCTTGTAGGTGACTTCGAGAAATTCCGCCGCGATGGCGTAGCGCTCGTCGTGCGGGATCTGGCGGTCTCGGCCGATGATGTTGCGCGCTGCGCTGTCCAGAAGTGAGGTGACGATGTTCCAGCCGATCCGGCCACCCGTCAGGTGGTCCAGCGTACTGAACTTGCGCGCCAGCAGATATGGGCTCTCATAGGTCGTTGACACGGTGATTCCGAACCCCAGCCGTTTGGTGACGGCGGCCATCGCCGAGACCGCCAACAGCGGATCGGTGACCGGGGTCTGCACCGCGCCCTGCAACGCCGCAGAGGCGTTGCCGCCGTACACGTCGAGTTGGCCGACCGCGTCTGCGATGAACAGCAGATCGAACCCACCCTCGTCGAGCAGAGTCGCGAGTTCGGTCCAGTAGCGCAGGTCGGTGTAGCGGGCGGTCTGATCGTGGGGATGGCGCCACAGACCGAAGTTGCCGTGCGACACCGTGGACATGGTGAACGCCGACAACACAAATGCGTTCACTGCAGTTGTCCGTCACGGGTGGGGACCGGGAGCCCGAGGTGGTCCCGCAATGTCGTGCCGGTGTACTCGTGCCGGAACAGGCCACGTTTCCGCAGCAGCGGCACCACTTGTTCGACGAAGTCGTCGAGTTGTCCCGGGAGGCCGGAATCGCTGAGCACGAACCCGTCGCAGGCCTGTGAGTTGAACCAGTCCTCGATCTGCTCCGCGATCTGTTCGGGAGTGCCGAAAACCTGGGCGCCCCAGCCATTCACTGTGCGGTAAAGGAATTCGCGCACGGTCGGGTTTCCGTCGTTGGCCAATGCGCGATAACCGGCCAGCGCCGTCTGGTGGGTCTGGGTGAACTCGGGGAACGCCGATTTGGGCACCGGGCCGTCGAGGTCGGCTCCTGTCACGTCGACGTCGACCTCCAGCAGCCAGCCTGCCTGATACTCCGGGCTGAAGTATTCATAGGCCTGCCGCTCGATGCGGGCGACCTCGTCTTCTGTTGATCCGACAATGAACCGCAGCGACGGGGTGATCAGCGGTGGCGCCGCCCGGCCATAACTTTCAGCGTGGTCGCCGACCTGACGGTAGAACCGCTGCGCTGATGAGCGAGTGCCTTGGCCGGTGAAGATGACTTCAGCATGGCGGGCGGCAAAGGCCCGACCGGTCGGCGACGAACCTGCCTGGAAGAGCACCGGTTGTCCTTGCGGTGAGCGCGCGGCACCGAGGGGTCCGCGGACGTCGAAATATGATCCGTGATGATCCGTGAGAAGGATTGCGTTGACATCGTTGAAGATTCCCCGTGCGCGGTCCTCGACGATGGTTTCCTCGGCCCAGCCGTCCCAGAGCTTTCTGACCACCTCCAGTGCTTCTTCAGCTACTTGGTAGCGCTCGTCGTGATCGACGACGCCGCGCGAGCTGAAGTTGTCGGCGGCCGCCTCGGCGAAGCTGGTGACCAGGTTCCAACCGGCGCGACCGCCACTGAGATGGTCGAGCGAGAGCAGTTGACGGGCCAAGTGGAACGGGTGGGCGAGGGTGGCCGACCCTGTGACCACCAGCCCGATCCGCTCGGTCACCGTCGATAACGCGGCCGTCGTCGTGAGCGGCTCGAAGTCCTCGGTGGTCTTGTACGCCCAGGTCGCAGGCGGGCCGTAGTTCAGCCCGTCAGCGAAGAACAGCGCATCGAACGCCCCGGCTTCAGCGGTCTGCGCCCGGGCGATCAGTGCCCTCCGCACCCCGGCGGTGCTGTTGTCGATGTCGGGATGCCGCCACGGTCCTGCGGAGCGCGTGTTACCGAATGCCAGGAGGTGCAATTGTCGTGACACAACAGCCCAAGTTAATCCGCGGACCGGGCGAGGTCGCTGGTTTAATTTCACCAGATCCCAATATGGACGTAACACGGCTGACATCACGCTGAGGGGAATTCTTGGCAGCGAATGTCGTTGAGGGCATAGTAGGTAGTGCTGGAACGCAACGGTGCGGCAAGACACGATAGGCGAATGTGATGACTGGTCCGGTAGGCCCTGCGATGAATCCCCGCGATGTCTGGCAGGACGGTTGGGTGTTACCCGCGGCCTCTATCAGCCCAGCGCCGCCCGCTCCCCCGTTGACCCGTCTGAGGGCGCGGCTGCTGGCGTCCCGTTACGACCGCATGCTGGCGGTCGGTGTCGTCGGCTCTCCCGGTAGTGCCCTGGATGTGCATGCACGGCGACTCGTCACCGTCGCCGAGCGTGAGGCGGTCGCACGGTCGTTCATGGAGTGCCTGCGGGAAGCCCGTCAGCCTCTCACGGCGTGGACGGCCAGGTCCTGGACGCACCGGCCGAACGTGCTCGCGGCCGGAGACCTGATCGACAACGCGACCCTGCGACTGCACTCCCCCCGACCCGTCGACCCGCGGGGCATGGCTCGGCTGCGCCTGCTGCTTGGCGACGGCACCGGCCCGCTCTACGTGTTGGGCCGCGGCGATCTGACCGGGCGGCTCCAAGCCGCAGTGGCAGCGCTCTGAAAGCGTTGTGCCGCAGAGTGTTCGGAGCTAGCGCCGAGCCCATTCCTGCGCCAGCAACTGATATGACCGCACCCGGTCCCGATGGTCGTGGGTGATGGTGGTGATGATCAGTTCGTCGGCGCAGGTGGCGTCGCGTAGCCGTTCGAGTTCGTCGGCTACCTGAACCGGGGATCCGACAAACTGAGTGTCGACCCTGTCGGCCACGAGTTCACGATCGGCATCTGTCCACGTATGTGCGCGAGCCTGCGCCGGCGTGGGGAACGGAATGGCGCCTTCGGCGGTGCGGATGCTGCGGACCCACAGCCCGTAACCAGTCGCCAATTCCCGGGCCGTGGCCTCGTCCTCGGCCACCACCACGTCAGCGGAGACACTCACCTGAGGCCGATCGAGCGTGGCCGAGGGCTTGAAGGCGGCACGGTACCCGTCAGCTGCTTCGAGCACGCCTGCGGGAGCCACGTGATAGTTGGCCGCGAAGCGTAAACCGTTGTGGCCGGCCACCGTTGCGCTCTCGCCGCCGCTGCTGCCCAGAATCCAGATCTGCAGGTCGGCTCCCGCACCCGGAACGACGTGCGCCCGTTCCCCGTTCGCCGCCCGATAGCCATCCTCGATCAGGGCCAGCACGTCCTGCACCTGTTCGGTGTAGTTCTGGGGCTGCGCGCCAGGCAGCTGCAGTAGCGCCTTCTGCAGGGCAATCCGCGGTGATTTCAGCAGAGCGGCCGGATTGAACCGCTTCGGAATCCGGAGCCCGTTCGGTGCGCGCCCATCCACCACCGCCTGCGCCGACGATCCCTGTGCCGCTGCAGGACTCGGCGCGGCCGGTTTGCCCCCGGACCGGCCCAGCCCCAAATCGAAGCGACCCGGGTGCAGCGCATCCAGCAGACCGAACTCCTCCACCGACGACAACGCCGTGCGATGGCCCATCTGCAGCGCACCCGAACCGAGCCGGATGCTGCTGGTCTCGGCGGCTGTCAGGGCCAGCAGCACTGCCGGTGAGGTGCCTGCGACGCCGGGGTTGAGGTGATGCTCGGCAAACCAGTAGCGGGTGTAGCCGAGGCTCTCGGCCTGTTTGGCCAGATCGATGCTGTTGCGGATCGCCTCAGCCGCGGTGGAGCCCGAGGAGATCGGCACCAGATCGAGCACCGTCAAAGGTGTCGTCACAGGCGTGTCCCGACCGAAGACTTCACGACCTCGAATGTAGCGGCGGGAACCTGATCAGCCCGGTCGTCGACAACCTAGGGTGAGATGGATTCGGCCGTCATCGGCCGTTTCGTGGTAACCGTGGTTCGAATCTCGGCGAGTGAAAGGCGACCGTGACCCGTTACATGCTCAGCCGCCTCGCCGTGGCGCTGCTCGTACTTTTCGTGGCCTCGATCGCCATCTTCAGCCTGCTGCAATTCATCCCCGGTGACCCGGCGACGGCGATCCTGGGTGCCGACGCAACGCCGGATCAGCTCACCGCCCTGCGGGCCCAGCTGGGCTTGGACCGGCCGCTGCTCGCACAGTACGGGCACTGGCTGGCCGACGTACTCAGCGGCGACCTCGGGCAGTCGTTCGGCCGGGGTGGCCCCATCTCGACACTGCTGCGCGACGGGCTGCGCAACACCCTGACCTTGTCGTCGGCCGCGTTGCTCATCGCGATCGCGGCGAGCCTTACCATCTCGAGCGCCGCGGTGGTCTGGCCGAACCGCGTCGTCACCACTCTGGTCAACGCCGCGAACACCCTCGCCGTCGCCCTGCCGACCTTCGTCACCGGAGTGCTGCTGGTACTGGTGTTCGCACTGCTCTGGCCCGTGCTGCCGGCGATGGGACTTCCGCCGGACGGACTGCTGGCCGATCCTGTGATCACCGCGCAGTATCTGTTGCTGCCTGCGGTGTGTCTGTCGTTACCGGTCGGTGCCGCGCTGACCAGATTCCTCACCGAGTCGCTACGCACCGAACTCCGGCAGCCGTACGTCCTGACCGCTCGTGCCCTCGGGTTGTCGGAGTGGCGCATCATCACCCGCGGCGCCATGCGCAATGCGCTGCCGACCGTCGTCACGGTCCTCGGCCTGCAGATCGGCTCGCTACTGTCGGGCGCAGTCATAGTCGAGGCAATCTTCGCCTGGCCGGGCATCGGTGGCCTACTGCAGGAAGGAATCAACAGACGGGACTACCCGCTGGTGCAGGTTCTCCTGCTGGTGTCGGTGTCGCTTTTCGTTGTGCTGCAGCTGGTTACGGACCAGATTCACGCCCTGCTCGATCCGCGGATCCGGGTCCGCGCATGACCCGGCTGCGGCAACGCCCCGCGGTGGCAGCACTGTCCAGCGGGCAGGGCCTGGTCGGGGTCGTGGTGTTGCTCGTCATCGTGGGGACCGGTCTGCTCGCGCCGATCCTGGCAACAGGTGATCCCCTGGCGCAGCCGCCCGGTGAGAGTCTGCTCAAGATGTCGTCGACACATCCGCTGGGGACCGACGAGCTGAGCCGAGACATCTACTCCCGAACGCTCTTCGGCATCCGGACCACGCTGGAGATCATCCTCATCGCCGTGCCGGCCGCCGCCGTCCTCGGTGCTCTCATCGGCCTGCTCGCCAGTGCGTCCTCGGTGGCCGATCAGCTCACCCAGCGGCTCTTCGACGTAACACTGGCCTTCCCCGCGATCATCCTCGGGCTGACGCTGGCGGCTGTGTTGGGTCCGGGGAAACAAACCGTCATCGTTGTCATCATCGCGTCGGAGGTACCGCTGTTCGGCCGACTGATTCGGACCCAGATCCTGAAAGTGCGCGAAGCACCGTTCGTCGAAGCAGCCGAAGTGTTCGGCGCGGGCCGCGGCTGGATTCTGCGCCGACACGTCCTGCCCAACGCAGTCGAACCGCTGGCGGTCCAACTGGCACTGTCACTCTCGCTCGCGGTGTTCCTCGAATCCGCGATGAGCTTCATCGGTATCGGCGTGCAGCCTCCGGAGCCGTCGCTGGGATCGATCCTCAGTGATTCGATGCGCAACTACTACCTGATCTGGAACCCGCTCTTCGCGTTCGGTCCACTGCTGGTCGTGGTCGGGCTGGTCCTGGGATTCCTCCTGGTGTCGCAGGCGCTCGGCAAGGTGCGCCGTGGCTGACGTCCTCCAAATTTGCGGCCTCGACATCGATTTCACCACGCCGTCCGGTGCCCGGCAGGTGGTGACCGGTGTCGACCTCACGGTGGGGCCAGGTGAGATCGTCGCGCTGGTCGGCGAATCCGGTTCGGGGAAGTCCCTGACCGCATTGTCCGTGCTCGGTCTGCTTCCCGAGCGGGCCAGGGCCTCCGGGTCGATCGAACTGACGCGAACCCAAGTGGTGGGCGCCGACGAGGACACCCTGCGTTCGCTACGCGGCACCTCAGCGGCGTTGGTGTTCCAGGAACCGCAGACTGCGCTCAACCCGGTTCAGACGGTCGGTCGCCAGATACGAGAGGCGTTGCGCGCCCACGCCCTTCGACGCGGTGAGAAATTCGACAAACAGACAGCCGCCCAGCGCGCGGTCGACCTCTTGCGGCAAGTGGATCTGCCCGACCCCGAGAACCGCATCTCCTGGTATCCCCACCAGCTCTCCGGCGGTCAGAAGCAGCGGGTTGTCATCGCACTCGCCCTCAGCGGGGATCCCGAGCTACTGATCGCCGACGAGCCGACCACGGCACTCGACGTCACCGTGCAGGCCGAGATCCTCAGGGTGCTCCGCCGACTGCGCGACACCCGCCAGATGGCGGTCCTGCTCATCACCCACAACCTCGGAGTGGTCGCCGATATCGCCGATCGCGTCGTGGTCCTCAAGGACGGCAGAGTGGTCGAGGCGGCGGCTGTCGACCAGCTCTTCGCCGCGCCACAGGAGGAATACACACGGACCTTGCTGGCGGCCGTGCCCCGCTTGGCGACGTCAGCGGCCACGGGGTCGATCCCGCCGGACAAGGCCGCACCCGTTGTCAGCCTGGCCGGCGTGTCGCTGAGTTACCCTGCCAGACATGGCAATCCGGCGTACCACGTGCTCACAGACATCTCTTTGTCGCTGGACGCTGGCGAAACATTGGGCCTGGTCGGCGAGTCCGGCTCAGGCAAGACGACGATCGGTCGGCTCGCACTCGGGCTCGTCACGGCCACCAGTGGTGTGGTATCGATCGATGGGGTCGACCTCGCGACAGCGAACCGCGACCGGGTTCGCAAGCTCCGTAGAGGATTGGCGCTGATCCATCAGGATCCGGCGGCCTCGCTCGATCCCCGTCTCACCATCGGCGCGTCCATCGCCGAGCCGCTGGTGGTGCACGGCACCCTCGGACGCCGTCAGCGCGCGGGCCGGGTCGCAGAGTTGCTCGATTCGGTTCGATTACCGTTGTCATTCGCCTCCCGCAGACCCGCTGAGCTCTCCGGCGGCCAGCGCCAACGCGTCGCCCTGGCCAGAGCATTGGCCCTGGGGCCGCGACTCTTGGTCGCTGACGAACCGACGAGCGCCCTGGATGTGTCGGTCCAGGCTGCAGTGCTCACACTGTTCACTGAACTGCGCGCCCAATACGGGTTCGCCTGCCTGTTCATCAGTCACGACCTGGCGGTGGTCAACGAGGTGGCCGACCGCGTCGGGGTGCTCGCCGCCGGCCGCTTGGTCGAATTCGGCAGCACCGAAGATGTTTTCGTCTCTCCCACACAGGACTACACCAGGCGCCTGGTGGCGTCGGTGCCGGTCCCTGATCCGGTGCAGCAACGACAGCGTCGGGCCGAAGCCGACCGGGAGGACCTGCGGTGAGGACGTCGATCGACCGGCGCACGCTGCTCAAGCTGGCACTCGGGGGCTCGGCCGCCGCCCTGACTGGGGCGTGCACCTCGGCGGTGGAACTGGCACGAGAGGGTGACGGCGGTATCGCCCTCGGCGTACTCAGCGATCTTGACCCGAAATCGATTTTCTCGCAGTCGATCACGTCAATGGCGATCGGTCGGCTGGCCTTCGACACCCTGACCTCCTACGATCTCGCCACCATGGCGCCCAAGCCCCTGGTGGCCTCGGGTTGGGACATAGTCGACGGCGGACGCACGGTGCTGCTCACGTTGCGCCCCGATGTCATCTTCCATTCCGGTCGACCGTTCACCTCGGCCGACGTCGCCTACTCCATCGCCAATCTCGCCAAGGACGCCGCGGGCTCCCAACTGCAGGCCACCGCGAAAGCGGTGGAGTCAGTGGATACTTCGAATCCCCACGTAGCGGTGCTGTCTCTGACTCATCCGCTGACCAACCTGTTCGATCTGTTCGAGTTCATGTTGCTGACCGACTCGCAGACCGAGCAGCAACTGCTGGCCGGCGAGGCGTTCGTCGGTACCGGTCCCTTCCGGTTCGATGCATGGATACGCGGTCAGCAATCCGGCTGGCTCCGCAACGACCAGTACTGGGGCGGTCCGGTCAGCATCCCGAGTTTGCGGTTGGTCAAACAGGGCGAACCGCTGGCCTCACTGTGGGCCAGCCAGACCAATGTCGTGCGCGATGTCATCGGCAATGTGGTGCGAATGTTCGACCACAACAACCGCTTCGACCTGATCCGGGAAGGAGTTTATGACGTCGCCTACTACGTCGGAGTCAACGTGGCGGACCCGTACCTGTCGAAAAGCGCCGTCCGGCAGGCGATCGCGTACGCAGTGGACCGGGATCGGATCGCCGCAGATGTGTTCGCGGGCAGCGCGATTGCGACCAGCACGCCGTGGTCGCAATCGTCGCCGGCCTTCTCCGAATCCGCCCGGTTGCACTATCACCGTGACCTCGACCGAGCCCGGGGATTGCTTGCGCAGGCGGGTGGCCCACCACCGGCACCACTGCTGCTGAGTTACGGCACCGGGTTGGCACCGGCCCCCACCATTGCGGCGATCATCCAGAACAATCTGGCCGAGGTCGGCATCCCGGTGGTGATCGACCCGCGGGAGCAGGCGGGGTTCTCCACCTTCCTGAAATCGCCGTCGCGTCAGCTGTGGATCAACCCGCACGGGTTCGGACAATCCAGCCCGGCGACGTTGGCGACCGGCGCCGCGCCGTTCAAACCGGAAGGCAATCTGTCGGGGTTCGCCTCCCCCCGATACACCGCGCTGGTCGAGCAGCTGACCACTCTGACCGAGCCGCGGTCAGCGGAAGCTCTCGACGTCTACCGTCGCTATACCGACGTGTTGCTCGACGA
>JBEVHL010000139.1:0-3999 GCA_040511255.1 Mycobacterium sp.
CAGTTCCGTCGGGTCGGCGACGATCGCATACGCATGCGGAAGGTACTGCTCGCCTACCATGGCGCCGACGTAATCGCGCACCGCCGCCTTGTCGGCGAAGGTCACCACCAGCGCGCGGTGGTCGCGCAGCATCTTGTAGCGGACCTTATCCCGGAAGGTGCGCGGGTTGCGCGTGCGCCAGAGCCGCACCGCACGCACCAGCCTGCTCCGTTCGCGCCAGCGGACACCCGTGCTCACGCTACGGCCCCGTGATACAGCCGGGTGGTGGTCTCACGGACCTGCTGGCGTTCTTCGGCACGGCGTCGCTGCCGGTCCGGGTCTGCCGCGGTCGACGCGCGGGCGGACCGGACCACAGTTTCGACCGCCTTGACGAGGCTACCGGTATCGAAATAGCCGGTGCCGTAACCGAATACAGGGTCGTGGTGCTGACGATGAAAATATCCGCAATCCGGAACCACCGCCCGCACGCCCGCATCGTGGCACGCCTCGACCCAGCCCGAGTGCGTGCCGTGCCGGTAGGGCAGCACCAGGACGTCGATCTCGGTGAGGTAGTCGGCCAGCTCCTGGTCGGTGAAGCGGCGGTGCACGCGTACGTCGACGCCGGCCCGGCGGTACCGGTCCAGGCGTTGCGCGGCGGCCTCTGCAGCGCGCGGGGCGCGCAGCACCTCGTCGTCGAGGTCCAGGCGCAGGCACCGGTCGGTCGCAGGCTGGTCGATCAGCTGATCGAGCAGCGGCCACGGGTCGACGTTCGCGCGCAGGTTCTTCGCGTGAATGCCGACCACCGGATTGGCCCGCTCCCGCCGCCGCGCACCGACGACGCCGAGGGGCAGCACGTGCGGGTGCGGCAGTACCACCGCTTGCCGGTCCCAGCGGCGGCCGATCTCAGCGGCGGCCCCATCGGTCAGGGTGATGACCGTGGTCGCCGCCGGCAACAGCACGTCCAGGCGAGCGGCGTGGGCGGACTGATCGGTGAAATGCGGGTTCTGTAGGTCATGCACGGTCACAATCAGCGGCGTTCGCCGCTCGGCCAGCACGTCGACCACGGTGGCGAGCTGCTCCGGAGAATGCGAGTCGAAGCCGAAATGCACATGGACGACGTCTATTTCGTCGAGCCGACCGCGCAGATACTCAGGCTCGAGCAACCGCGGCGGCCACCACTGGCCCGGCGCCGTCGCGCCCGGCGGCACCGGATCGGGCAACAGGGTGACGGCGCGGGCGTCGACGACGGAGCTCACGTAGGGGTGAGCGGCGGGGATCGAGGCGACGGTCAGCACGGTGTTGTCACCGGCGGGGTGTACCCCGCCGCGGCGCGGTCTACGCTCGCAGGAGTGACTGACCTGGCCCGCACCCGACACTACGGTGAGTTCTACGGTCACTCCTCCGGCGATACCCGGCCACTGTGGCTGGTCATGGGCAACTGTCAGGCCGAGGCGTTGCGCCGCACGCTCGACTCGGTGGCCGACCGTCCGTATCGAACGGTGCGGGTGCCGCCGGTGCATGAGCTCACCGCCGGCGATCTGCCTCATCTCGCGGCCATCCTGCGCCAGACTGCGGTGTTGCTCAGTCAGCCCATCCGCTCCGACTACCGCGACCTGCCGCTGGGCACCGCACAACTGGCCGCAGGGGTGCCTGCGGCGGCCACGGTGCTGCGGTGGCCCGTCATCCGCTACGCCGGGTTGTACCCGTTCCAGGTGATCGTCCGCCGGCCCGCCGACCGCTCGGTGGTACCGCTGCCGGTGCCCTATCACGATCTGCGCACCGTCGCCGCCGCCCTGGCCGGCCGGTCCCCGCAGGACCCGTGGGACGTCGAGGTCGAGCCGGCACAGTTCCGCGCGGCGGCAGAAGCGAGCCGGGCCGCACTGGCCGACCGCGAACAGCGCGACACCGACGTCGCTGTGTCGGACGTCTTCGCGGCGGCGGGATGCGATGCGGCACATGCGATCAACCATCCCGGCAATACCGTCTTCGCCGCGCTCGCCGGCCGGATTCTGGCCGAACTGGGGGTGTCGGGACGCGCGGACCTCGGTCAGCGTCCCCTGCTGGGATCGGTGTTTGTCCCGCTGGAGCAACGGGTGCTGGACGCTTTGGGCATTGTCGGACAGAGTCGAACTCAGTGGTCCTATGACGGCAAGGCGCTCGACCCCGACTGGGTACACCGTGTCCAAATGAATTGGTACCAGGACAATTCGGATTTCCTGGGCCTGGCCGTCGAGCGGCATGGTGCGATGATGGATCTGCTGGGCTTGACGAGATGACGGCACCGGTCGTGCATCTGATCGTGGGTCCCGAGCGCCACGGGGTGGTGCGGTTCGGTCTCGAACTCCAGGCGGCCCTGCGCGCCGACGGGTACGCCGCCGAAGTGTTTCGCGACGTCGGTGGCATCCCGCCTGGGCGGGGGATCCATCTGCAGTTCACCGATCGGCTCTTCGGCGCCGACGCCGAACAGGCGGTGGCCGCCGTATCCGAGGTGGCCGCGGGTGTCCACCGCCGTGGTGGGCGGATCACCGCGACCCTGCACGACCTGCCGCAACCTGCTGATGTCGGCCACTACGCGCTGCGAGCGCGCGCCTACGGCGCCCTGACCTCGATTCTGGACGGCATCGTCGTCAACAGCGAACACGAGCGAGTCCTGTTGTCTGACATCGGTGTTCATTCCGCCGTCACCGTCATTCCGCTACCGATCGTGGCACCGGCCGTCAGACCGGCCATTACCGCGGGCCCGTCATCGGTGGGGGTCTTCGGCTTCGTGTATCCGGACAAGGGACATGCCGAAGTGCTCGATGCAATGCAGGCCTTGCCGCCCGATATCGCGTTGGTGGCCCTCGGCGAACCGTCAGCCGGGCACGACGATCTGATCGACGGGCTGGACCGAACCGCCCGGCGCCAGGGTCGCCCCTTCGTGGTGACGGGGCATGTCCCCGACGATGGCGTGCTGCCGCTGCTGCAGGGGGTGGCCGTTCCAGTGGTGCATCACCGACATATGTCGGCGTCGGGCTCACTGAACTCGTGGCTCTCCGCGGGGCGGCGACCTCTGGTGCCTTCTACCCGGTACATCCGTGAGATCGCCGATCGCAACCCCGGGGCGCTCTGGTTGTACGAAGATGACGGCCTGGATCTGCCTGCGGCACTCCGCGCCGCTCTGGACCAGCCGGCCACCACCTGGTCACCGGCAGGCACGGTGTGCTCACCCACGCCGGAGCAGGCGGCACATGCCTATCGCCGCCTGTTGAGCAGCGTGCACGGATGAGCGCTGAGCAGCCAGTCGCCCTGACCGACGGCCGGTTCGTCGTCCCGGGGAATCGCTGGGATCTATTGAATAACACTGTGTTTCGCGCCGCTCGGGTCGGTGTCGTCCTCCCACATTACGAGCAGCCGCAACAGCTGGCCCTGGTGTTGCGCGCGCTCGAACTGCAAGACCACCCGCACGAGCTCATCGAGGTGGTGATCGCCGATGACGGGTCGAAGATCTCGCCGACCGTCCCCGCCGACTCACCTCTGCACATCACCGTGGTGCGCCAGGACGACCAAGGTTTCCGGGCCGCAGCCGCCCGCAACCTCGGTGCGGCCGCTACCACGGCCGAGCTGCTCTGCTTCCTCGACGCCGACACCATTCCCGAACCCGCGTACCTTCGGCACCTCACCCGGCTCCCGGCGATCCTGCCCGACGCGGTGTCGGTCGGACGGCGCCGCCATGCCGACCTCTCGGACTGGACACCAGAGATGCTGACCGGTTGGTGGTCCGGGCAGCTGACCCCGCCCATCCTCGACGAACCCCGCTGGCTGACCGACGCCTACGGCGCCAGTTCCGATCTGTTGCACGCGGATCACCGGTCCTACCGACACGTGATCAGCGCCGTGATGTGCTGCAGCCGTGAGCTATTCGATGACATCGGCGGTTTTGACGAGTCGTTTCGCGAGTACGGCGGCGAGGACTGGGAGTTCGCGCACCGGGCCTGGGTCAACGGCGCCGTTCTGCATCACGCGCGCCGCGCCGTCGCC
>JBEVHL010000140.1:0-20207 GCA_040511255.1 Mycobacterium sp.
CTGGCGCCTCACCATCACCCGGCAGGGTGATCTCTAAGCGTGAAGACCCGCGATGCCTCTCACCCCCGCCGGGTGCGCGGGGTGCACTAAGTCCCATCAACGAGGGCCAGGGTTCGGCGACAGGCCCGGTAGCTGAGCGCGCGAATTGACGCCGAGTTTGGCGAACGCACTTCGAACATGCGACTTGACGGTGTTCGGAGAAATGTGAAGCCGTTCTGCGACTGCGGAGTTGGTGGCCCCGTCGGTGAGCAGGTTGACAACCTTGAGCTCTGCGTCGGTGAGGCTGTCCCAGCCCGCCTTGTCGCGCGGATGGGCGCCTGCACGCCGATGCACACCAAATCGGCTCAGCACGCGAGCCACTCTGCGGGCGTCGGCGACTGCCTCGCTTTCGACGTACCAGTCGAATGCGTCGTTGAGTTGGTCGATGGCGTGGGCGTTACTGCCGGTGTGCAAGGATGCCGAGCCGGCCTCTTCGGCTGCGCGAGCGGACAATAACGGTCGAACCGTGCGCAAACTTACCGCCGCATCGACCAAGGCGGTGACGTCGCGTTCGAGGATCCCCCGGGTGAGGCCGATCGCCGCCGACAAGAGTTGGAGGTCATCGCCGTTGTGCTCAAACATCTCGACGCTGCGAAGTACCCGAGCTCGAAGCCCCGCATCGCCTGCGACCACGGCAACTTGCGCTGTAAGGATCAGCTGCTCGAATGCATTCGGTAACAGAGGATTCAGTACTTGTTCTCCATTGCGGCTCAACCAGCGCACGGCGTCGTGCACCTCGCCGCGGTCCCAGGCCGCCAGCGCGAGCACATACGCAGCACCCCTGTTCACCAAGCTTGCGCCGTCCGGATTCGCTGCGCGCGCCCAACCGATGGTGTCGTGCAGCAGTTTCCGGTCGCCGACATGGACGGCGACCTCAGCCAAAACCAATGATCGATTCATGCTCATTTCGCTCAGCGAGCCCCAGAAATGTGGCGTCACCGCGTCCAAGGTCTCACGCGCGGTTGATAAGCGTCCAGCAGTGAGGTGGATCATCGCGGACAACGATGCCCATAGAACAGACGCCATCTCGCTGCCTTCGCGACGAGACGTCTCTACGCCGCGCGTCAGCACCGCTGTGGCTTCCTCGGACCGGCCGACGTAACTCAACAAGTTGACGTAGTGGACGTCGACCAGGAAATCGGCAGCGATGGGGTCGCTTACGTCGCCGTCGAGGTGAAGCTTCTCGAGCCGATCCAAGGCACGCACGACGTGTCCTGCAACGTAATCGACGATGGCAACGGTCAGCTCACTGACGATTCGACTTTCCGGATCGCCGGTAGCCTCGGCGGACGCGACAGCATCGGTGATCGTTGACTCGTTGTAAGGCAAGCCGCTGACGGCACACTGGCAAGCCAGCCAAGCTTGGTGGCGTGCCCGCGTGACATCACTTATTTGACTCAGCTGCAGCGCAAGCCGGTTCTCCGCGACGCGCTCCTCGACAGCATCGGCCGCCGTTGGCGTGCGCAGACGTGCACGCGCTTCGTCTTCAGGTGAGAGTTGCGAGATGGTGGCGAGTGTCAGCTCTTTGGCCTCCGGGTAGCGCGCCGACGCATTCAGTAGTTCAATCGTTTCCGCCACCAGCGCTCCCCGCTGGGGATCCCCGGACGGCAGCAGGTCTAGAGCGCGCCTGCTCAGATCGGCGGCACTACTCTTCTCGCTATTCGCCATGTGTTGAGCGGCCTGGCGCAACGCAGTGATAGCGGCCTGGTCGCCAACGTCGGCGCTTCGTGACAACTGGGTGGCGACCTCCGCCGGCGCGGCGCCCATGTCCAGCATGACCGTCGCAGTTTGACGTTCCACGGCGCGGCGCAGCGATGGGGGCAGCGACTGCCGGGTCGCCTCTCGCAACAGGTCGTGACGAAATTTCAAGTGGTCACCGTCCTCCACCAACAAATCCGCTCGTACGGCTTCTTCGACAGCCGACATCAGAACGGCGGGCTGGCGCTCCAGCATTCGCGCAAGGAGGGCCACGGTGAACAGATCGGGCAGTACCGCGGCGACCTGAACGACTTCCTTCGACGTATCGGACAATGCGTCCAGGCGGTGTCTCATGTTCGCACTCAGACGCTGAGGCAAGGAGTCGCCCGTGGCGACCGCACAGCCACGGGCGATGCGTAACCGACTTTCCTCGTTCAGACCGCCGAGAAGTTCAGTGACCAAGAACGGGTTGCCGTGTGCTTTCTCCGCCAGGTTCAGAAGCGAGACATCGGCCCGTGCCCGGACCCTGTCCTCGATCATGTCGATCACCCCCGGCCGCGGCATCGCCGCCAGTCGCACGATCTGCGCGCCGTTGCGCTCCAGCGCGCTGACGGTGTCCGATGCCACCGGACCGCCAGACCCGGCTCGCAAGCTAAGTGTCCACAGCACCGGCGAATCGTGGACCGCGGTCAACTCCCGCAGCGCGACCAGCGTGCCGGCGTCGGCCCAGTGAACGTCCTCTAGCTGGATGAGGAGCGGGTTCTTCGTCGCTGCGGCGCGGATTGCGCGGTCCAAATCGTGGACAACCCAGTAGCTCAGGTCAGCTGAATTGCTCAGCACGCGCAACGCTTCCGGATCGACAATCGGTGGGTCAGCGTCCATCGTCGCCGTGAACAACGAATAGAACGGAACGGCCTGTTGATACTCATAGGCCTGACCGAAAAGCGTTCTGATCCCGGCACGTTCAGCCAGAGTCCTGGATTCGGCCAACAGCCGGCTCTTACCGATGCCTGGCGGGCCCTCAACGATCAGAACACCGCCGCGGCCCTGTCCGAGCTTCGCGATCAGCGCACCGATCAACGCTACTTCCGGTTCGCGGCCGCGGATTGGTCGTGACACCTGGCGAGATGTCACCATGTCATACTCCCCATGTGCATTCTTTCGGCGGAGCGTCGAGCAGCGCTCCAGTAGGAAGAGTTTGTAAGTCGCAGAGCACTGTCCGTCCTCCCCGGACCGGGTAAAACCGCCCGCTGACCACCAGGAGTTGCGCCCAGGGGGAATGTCGGTGAGCCGGGAAGCTGCCGCGCGGCCGTGGCGACCGGTTGACTGCTTCGCGCCTGAGGCTGTGCCGTAGTGATCCAGCCATCAATCAGACGCGGTTGTGACGGCTGGCCGTCGGTGTCGATCGCGATAGCGGGTAGTGCGACACAGCGTGTTTCGCATCGTTCATCGATATGGCCGAGTGGGCGAATGGAATGCATGGCGACGCCTCTGGGCAGACTGGAAGTCTCGGTTTGTGTGTTGGTCGGTCTACTGTGCGTTCTGGTGCGGTGTTCCACATCGGGTGATTGACTCAATCGGCCGGGCCTTAGATGTCGTCGATGCTGCCGTACGGGGCGACGGGGGAATAGATGGAGCCGATTCCGGGGCCATGGTTGCCGAGCAACCCGTCCATGATCGCCACCCCCACCCGATTCAGAGCGCCGTCGTGGACACCGACGGTGCGGTACGGGGCGATCTCACGAACCCAATCAATCAGATCCGACGTTCGAGACCACGCGGCGTGGACGGGTAACAGCAACGTATCGACCGGTTTGTCTGGGATCGTGAGGGCATCGCCAGGGTGGAACAGCTGCCCCTCGACAAGAAACCCGGTATTCATCACGCGCGGGACGTCTGAATGAATTTGAGCGTGCCATGTGCCGTGCGCCTCGATGTCGAAACCCGCTGCAGTAAACGATGCTCCGTGTCCGATGGTGTGAATTCTGGGCAGCCCGGCCAACAATTCGGCCACCGCGGCGACCGACCACACCGTAAGACCACGGTTGGCCTCGACGGCTGAACGAATGCGGCTCTGCGAGAAGTGATCGAAGTGTTCGTGGGTGATCAATATGGCGTCGGCGCCGTCGAGGCAAGCGTCGTCGCTCAAATCCCCGGGGTCGATGACAATGACCCCACCGGGGCCCTCGATGCGGACACAGGAATGGCCGAATCTGGTGAGTTTCATCAGCCCCCTCGGGACCGCTAGTGCCGCTGACGCGATCGACAGGTGACTCAGCCTGCACCCGGGCGTCCTGGACGCCATCGGTTAATCGACTCCAGCGTCTGTCGCGAACGTGCTTCTCACCGGCACAACCTCGGTACCTCGCCTGCCGAAGTAGCCCGTCTGGCGTCGTGAACTCCCCATGTCGGGGCACTGCCCGAGAAAGAGCCCGGCGCGGCCGGCACTGTGGCGTCGTGTGTCGCGTCGGATGTTGAGTCATTTGACGTATGGCGCACAGAGCGACACGGGGCGCACCGCATTCATATCCAGCGAAAGCGAGAACAAGTTCTTTAGGACGGTGGGGCCGCGGTAGTGAGGTTGTCGGGACGCGGCCCGTGGGATTGCACGACGTCGTGCAGTGCCGCGCGCGTCGAAATCCCAAGAAGGGGAAAGATTCGATAGAGATGCCCACCGACGGAGCGATGCGACATGTGAAGCCGCTCGCCGATCTGTTTGTTCGTAAGACCGGACGCCGCTAGACGGGCAACCTGCCAGTCGCGTGCAGATAGCGCAGAGAGATCCAATTCAGCAGGGACGGAAGGCGAGAGGCCAATTGCGCGCAGCGCTTGCCGTGCGCGCGCGGCCCATGGTCGTGCTCCCAGGATTTCGAACACGTGCAGCGCCCCATCGAGGTGGGTGCGCGCATCAGTATTCCGTTGCTCTCCGACGAGATGTTCGCCATAGGCAAGTTGGACACGGCCGTAGTCGAATTGCCACCGGACCGCTCCCGGTGTCGCCAACGCCTCCATGAATCGCATCGAGGCGACATTGGCGGGCCCGGTCATCGCCGAGCACGCGGTGTAGACGAGTGCGAGCCGCGACGACAACTCGGCGAGGCCGGCGTGTCTCATCGCTTCGGTGTGGGCGCGTGCCTCCTCTCGGCGATCGGTCTTGATGGCGGCTTCAACGAGGTCGAACAGCACCCACAGGGCGTGCGGCTTGAAGGGTGCAAGTGTTCCCGGTGAGCTGATCGCGGCTGCATATTGATAGGCGTTCTCGAAATCACCTGCCGCAGTTGCAGAGAGGACTCGAAGATGAAGTGCAAAGTCCGCGGCAAGGCCACAGCCTGTGGTGGATGCCATGTCGTTAAGGGTGTCGGCGGCCTCCAGGCCGATCGGCTGATCGCCGCGGGCGGTGGAGATGAGCGAGCCGATGTAATCGCCGAGCACAAAGGAATAGCGCCGGTAGCCAGCTGCCGTGCTCAGTGCGTACCCCTCGGAGACAAGACGTTCGGCCTCAGTCCACCGGCCCATCCGCCAGTCGTCGACCGCACTGCCGATCAGCGCGTTGATAGCCAAGGCCACTGCGCCGTGCTCGCGCCCGTCGCGGATCACTCTGCGCAGCGCTTCGCGGCAATCTCCGAGCCGATCGACGTACACGCACGCGAAGTGTGCACGGATGATGGCAACGGGATTCGATTCATACCTTAGGCCAGATAGGGCAGGTTCTAGCAGATCGGCGAGCATCGCAGGGTCGCAACGTGCCGGATCACCAAACATTGCCCGGCACAACAGAAGAGACGCTGGGGCTGGTGACGCGAGACTTGCGATGACTGCATCCAACGGCGCCCAACTCTCTGCTCGCCCGGTCATCCAACAGACCAGTAGCAAGGTATGAAGCGCGTCGAGCAGAACGCGATCGTCTGGATCGTGACGCAGGGGGTGCTTGTCAATGGCGGTGACGAGCAGCCGGTGCGCGGTGTCGACCTTGCAGTCGGCGTTGATGAGTATCTGCGCCGCCGTCACCGTGGCAACCAGCGAGTTGGTGAGCGTGGGTTCGTCGCGCAACGCCGCCTTCAGCATCGCCGAGGCAGCACCGAGGCCGCCGGTGACTTCGGCGCGCAGCGCCGCGGCCTCGATCACGCGTCGGCAGCGATCTGCGCTCACGGGACTCGCTTCGCTGGATCGGACGAGCAGTTCGGCAGCGCGCACGGCGTCGCCACGGTGCAAGCTGGAACGCGCCGCGGTCTCCAGGAGGGATGCGACGTGTTCATCGGGTACGCCGATGGCCTCGGCGAGGTGCCATGCGTGCCGGTCCGGCTGCTCAACCCATGCCGATGCGAGAGCGTGTTGGGCTTTACGCCGCTCCAAGTCGTGCGCCAACTCCAAGACGGTCGATCTCACCAGAGGATGTCGAAAGACGACGATTCGACCGCTCTCGTGTAGAGAGATGAGATGGTCGCGTTCAGCGGGACCGAGAACGGCCAACGTGTCGTCCTTGAGGGCAGGGGTGAGGACGGGCAGTTCGTCCGCGCTGTTGAGTGCAGCCAGGAGTAGCAGCTCGCGGGTGGGCGCCGGGAGTGCCTGAACGCGGGCAGCGTACAGCGCTTTCAGGCGCGGATTCAGTGATTGCGCCGTGGGCGGCACTGGTGCTGTGCCTTGTACTTCGTTGGTGGCGGCGACGGCGAGTTCGATGAGTGCAAGAGGGTTGCCGCGGGCGTCGGCGAGCAGACGATGGCGAATTCTGCCCGTGAGCAACGGAAACTGGGTGCCAAGCAGCTCACCAGCTGCTTGGCCGGTCAGGGGGGTCAGGTTATGTTCGGCAATGCCGGAGTTCTCGATGAATGGCGATCCGGGTGCGGTAGCGCCGATGAAACGGATTCTCGGGCTACTTCGCCTGATTGAGAATGCCAGCGCGGATGCGCTGGCGTGATCGAGCCACTGCAGGTCGTCGACGATCAGCGCGATGGGATGCTGGCAAGCCAGGCGTTCAAGCGCCGACAGGGTGGCATTGCAGATCATTAGCGGACTAGGCGGCGGGCCATGCCCAAGACCGAGCGCCACGCGCATGGCGTCGCGATGCGCACCACGGAGTTCGCCGAAGATCTGGGTGGTGGTGAGGAAGACCTCGTTCAGCCCAGAAAAGATCACGTTGGCGTCGAACTCAAGGCCTGCCGCACGGAGGACTGTGAAACCCAGTACCTCCGCGGTCTGTCGTGCCGCTTCGAGAAGTGCGGTCTTGCCGACACCGGAGTCGCCGACGAACACCACCGGCTCGGGAGCGGTGCCGTTGAGAACTCCGGTGATGAGGTCGAGTTCGACGTGGCGTCCCGCTAGCGATGATGTCGCGGTCATGTGCGCGCCTCGGTCGTGGAAGGGTTGTGAGCCAACGCTTCTGGCAATGCGGACCGAGACATAATGGCGAGCTTGGCGAAGACCTGTTCAAGGTGCGTACTCACGGTGCGGTGCGACAACGACAAACGCGAAGCGATTTGCTTGTTGGTCATACCCTTCGCCGCCAATGACGCGACACGATATTCCTGCGGTGTCAACGCAGGACCGCGCGGCGCGGCGTGCTGCGGCGCCTCCGCCGCGTTGAGTTCGGCTTCGGCCCGGGCAATCCATTGATGAGCGCCCAGAGCAGTGAAGATCTCCACTGCCCTACGAAGATGCAACCGTGCTTTCGATATTGCACGCTCGCGACGTAAGCGCTCACCGAAGAGCAGTTCGATGCGGCCCAGTTCCATCGGCCACTCCCCGACACCGGAGAGCGCCAAGGCCTCCTCGTAGAGGGCTTCGAACTCTTCCGAGGGTGCAACCATCGCGTTGGATGCCGCCACCACCAACGCCAGCCGCGCTGACAGGGCTGCCACGTTGGCGGCACGCAAAGCGGCAACGTGTGCTGCAGCGTCGGCGAAGTGCCCGGCGCGGAAGGCGGATTCAACCATGTCCAGCGCGGCCCACAGCGCATGCCCCACGTTTGGTTCCAGCACGCCCGGTGCGCTTACGACACTTGCGTGAGCGTAGGCATCATCCCAATCGCCCTGCCCAAGCGCGGAAATCGCAAGGACGTGGTGAGCAAAACGGCGCGACCCTTCGGCGCCGGAATGCGCCGCCCATTTCAACACCGCGCCGGTCACCTCACGAACGGTCGCTTGATCCCCGCGACAGGCGGCGAGCCAGGCCGTGGCCAGTTGGAGCAGGGAGAAAAGGTGGTAGCCGTTCGATTCGCCCAGCGCTATCGCCTCTGCGACCAACGCCTCCGCATCGTCCCAACGGCCGGTGCGAATGTCGTCGAGGCAGACAGGGATCAAGGCATATAGCGCGGCTCCGGGCGCCCCTTCCGCGCGAGCCCTCTCAGCTGCGCGCAGCAACTCAGTCCGGCAGTACCGCACCCGGTCCACGTAGTGACAAGCGGCGCCGATACGCGACAACCGGGTCGGATCCTGGACTCTGGGGAGTGTCCGGATCAACTCATCAAGTGCTTCAACGTCGGCCGCAGTGGCCCGTGCCGGATCGGCCATCGTCGCCGTGCGCAGCCTCAACATGGGAGCTGCTGGGAGGTCGCGGCGATCAATGATCGCGTAGAACGGCCCCCACAATTCGGGGCGCCCGCCGTATTTGCATACTGTGAGCAGGATTTCGACTGCTTCGATGATCAGGACGTCATTGCGGTCAGTGCTGGCCAGGGCATCGGCGACGGCCACTATCAGCGTGCGGTGAGCGAAGTCGACGTTGGCGTCCTCATCGAACGCAACGTAGGCCGCCGCAATCGCAGACTGAAGTGCGGCAGACGTGCCCAGTCTCATATCTACGCGTGAAGTAACCAATTGCGATGAGACGCGCGTCGCTTCGCCTGTCACCTGCGCATCAAGATAGGTGGCGAGTGCCTGCCGTCGCACCTTCGATTCGCGTCCGGGGCTCAATTCTGCGGAACGGTACAGCGCCGATACTGCGGCTTTGACGTCGCCTCGCTCACGCCAACAGCCGGCCCGCAGCTCCAGCAATTTTGCGATGGCCTCGTCGGGCTCTCTGGCCGCGTCGGCGAGATGCCACAGCTGTTGGTCGGGCTGACCGTCGAGCGCCAGGGCGAGCGCACGGTGGGCGGCACTGCGCTCGGCGGTGGTCGACACTGCTACCACCGAGGATCGAATAATCGGATGAACAAACGTGATTCGTTGGTTGGCGTCGACGCACACGAGGCGCGCCGCCGCGGCTGCGCTTACCTCGGCGAGAACATCACGGTCGGGTACGGCGGCTCGCAGCGTGTCAATGTCGTCAACGTTGGACAAGGCGGCGAGAAGCAGTACCTGGCGTGCGGAGTCAGGCAGCTCGCTGATCGTGGCGTTGTATAGCGCGCGGAGCCGCGGCGTCAGTGGCAGGAGCTCAGGTCGCGGCACAGGAGTCGTTGGATCGTCGGCAGTGACCGTCTTCGCCAGCTCCAGCAAAACCAGCGGGTTCCCGCCCGACTGTTGGACGAGCCGCTGCCGCGTATGACTCGATAGCGATGGGAAATGGGCAGACAGCAGCTGTTCTGTGTCGTCTTTGGCAAGCGGGAGGAGTTCGCAAGCCGTCGTGTGCATGCCGCCAAATTCGAAATCTGCGCCGAGACGATAGGTAGCGAGCACACGAACCCCCGTCGTCCCACCGTGAGCGGTGATTGCCTGGACGATGTTGAGACTGGCGTGATCCATTAAGTGAAGGTCGTCGATAAAGATGGTTAGAGGCGTGGCGCCACAGACCTCGGTGAGCAACCCGAGAACCGCCGTGACGATGTGATCCCGCGTAACCGCGGTCTCACCTCCCATTCCCAATGCTGCATCAAGTTGTTGCGCCAGGTCTGGGTCCAGTCGGTCGACGACATTCTGGAGCGGAAGCAGGAGTTCGTTAAGCCCTGAAAGCGGTATGTCCGTCTCATAGGGGATCCCGCGCGCCCGCAGGAATGCGGTGTTCTCGGCCGCTGCCACTGCCTCGTTAAAGATCGTCGACTTCCCGATCCCGGGGTCGCCGCCGAACAACAGAGAGCTACCTCCATTGGCCGGCGCCCGCACGAAGGATTGAACGAGGGCAATCTCTGCCTCGCGACCTACGACCACCGGCCGCCGAACGCCATGCCGTTCGGCAAGTGCGACCTGGTGAGAGCCTCGAGCCATTGGTGCATTTTGGCACTTCATGTCTGGTCGCGACAGATCTCGGGAGCCTCGGGCGGGCAGTAGCGCTGAAGTCATGACTCCGCCTCGCTTGCCGCCTCCACCGAGGACGTGAAGACTACGCGTGCGTAGGAAGCTCAGTACTCCTTATCGATGGTCTGCCACAGCTCTTGCTCGGTGACCGAGTCGCGGTATCGCGACTGTTCGTCGTCGCGCGAGCTCAGGACCAGCGAGTCACCTCGCCCTCGCCGCCGTTCGCCCTCGGCACCGAGTCGCGTGAAGCGCAGCGTCCGGTGCGGTCACTCACCCGCGACGTCGCCGAGGTAAAGCATGTGGGCGAACTTGTGGCGGACGGTGATCACCGTACGCTCCGGGTTCTCCGACGGTCTGAATATCGCGTCGTCGTAACCTCGTCGTTCGTCTGCCACGTCGGGCAGCCTAAGCGGCGCTCGCCGACACTCACGGCTGGGTGTCACCGACGCTTCGCGACCGACCAGGCAATGCAACGGCAGCGTCACCGATGTGAACGGATTCGTGAACGAAACCTTGTGCAACAGGGGCGACCGCTTCGACACGGCGCAACATGCGAGACGCTGAATCGGGGCCGACCAGCACATTAGCGACGTGGCGGCGACGGCCAGAACGCAACTGACCGGCTCATAACCCAGAGGTCGCAGGTTCGAATCCTGTCCCCGCTACTAAGGCAGTGATCTCTGATCACTCAAATGGCCGCCAGTGCAAACTGGCGGCCATTTTGTTTGTAACCGTGGTGAATGATTTGGGAACAACGCCAAGGTCATTGCGCAGCCTGATGGCCCGTCGCGGAATCAAGCCTTGGGCAACACGCTGCAGACATCCTCCCCCGGGGACGCCGATCGCTACATCATCTGGCCGGGCCGTTGACGTCGCCGAGTGTCCGAGGATCACGCTGCCGCACCGGGATGGGTGTGCTCGCGCGCTGACGGTGGCCAACTTCGTCGTGACCGCCTTCGACACCTGCAGCGCCACGCGGGGAACTCCGCAGTCACCGACGCCACCCGTACCGCCTCCGACGTCGCCGGACGCTGGTAGCTCGGGCGGGGGAGTGATGGCGCAGCGGGTTCTCGTTGGCCTGCGACGTCGGTGGCGGTCCGGCCTGCGCTAGGCCGACCGCGGTAGTTCAGACCCGGACCACACATGCGCCATGCTCAGATGACGAGGCTGATGCCATCAACCAGACTCGGCGATCCGATCGGTAATGGCTTCGGCTGCTTTGCCGAGTTCGATCAGGCCGGTCTTCGTCAGCGGCTCTATCACCAGTTCGCGGACCTTCGCGACGTGCAACGGGGCCGCAGCGGCGACGCGCCTCATTCCCGCCTTCGTGAGCTCGACCACGCTCACCCTGCCGTCATCGGCGCAGGCTCGCTTGATCACTAGCCCGTCGTCTTGAAGGCGCCTGACCACGTGGGACAGCCGCGACAACGAGGAACTCGCCTTCGCGGCGAGTTCCGACATCTGCAGAGTCCTAGCGTCGGCTTCGGACAGATTCGCCATCACGACGTACTCGAACGTCGTCAGTCCGGTGGTGCGCTGCAGGTCCCTCTCAAGGGCCGCCGGAAGCTCCATCATCATCGCCAAGAGCTGACGCCACGCACGCTGCTGAGTGTCGTCGAGCCACACCGTTTCGGCTTGGCCACGCTGGCGTTTGGGTCGCGTCATCGCCGCGACCCGATGGTGTCCCATCGCCGAACCGTCATACGGACCTCCTCCTTCGTGTCAAGGATAGTTACACCGTCAACCATTGAATGCGAGCCGCCTGGCCGGCGACACCCCGTCGCTTCAGTCCACTTGAGACTTTGTGAAGACGAACACTCGACCCCGTGGCAGCGGTGGCCTCGTCTGGTCGTCGCCAACGCATGGCGGACTTAGTCGCGATATTCAATGAGTACGGTGCGGACCAATTAGTTGACGCATCACGTCAACACGATCTACAGTTGTTGATGCATCAACTGATGGGCAGCCCGCTGGGTCGAACGAACACGACGTTCACGGGCGCCGCCCGGTCGGGTTCGACCATGTTCGCGCGCAACGTATTCGAGGAGTCTGGTGGACATCGCAGTATGGATCGCGTCGGGATTGCTCGCCGCCGCATATCTCTTCATCGGTGGCACGAAACTGGTGAAATCCCAGGAGCAACTCGCTGAGAACCCTTCCACGGCCGGCGCCGCGGAGGCGTTGTCTGCCGGGTCGATCAAACTCATCGGCGGGGTCGAGGTGGCTGGTGCTCTCGGTCTGATCCTGCCGTGGCTGACCGGCCTCGCGCCCATCCTGACGCCTGCCGCGGCCGTGGGCCTCGCGCCGCTGCAAGTGGGCGCGGCGGTGTTCCACGGTCGACGCGCAGAATACAAACAGTGGCCCGTCAATACAGTTTTCCTGGCGGTGGCGGTCTTCATCGCGGCCGCTCGGACCGCGGAAATCATGCAATGAGCGGCGCTGTGAAGTACGCGGTCGTGGGCACCGGCAGCGTTGGCGCGGTTCTCGCGCAACGGTTCTCCGAGCACCGCGTCCCAGCCCTCTGGGCCAACACTCGCGGTCCGGAGACGATCGAGGTCACCGATCTGTCGGCCTCGATCACACCAGCCACCCTCGACACGGCCCTGGATGCCGACGTGATCATCTTGGCGATTCCGTTCCTGAAGGTCCGTGAGCTGGGGGAGATCCGCGCGGACTGGTCGGGCAAGATCATCGTCGACGCGTCGAATGCGTTTCTGGTGCCCAACTCCGAAGAAATCCTCGGCGGTCGCCTCTCGACGGAGTTGAACGCCGAAGCCTTTCCCGGGGCGGCGGTGGTCAAGTCGTTCAACCAAACCGCCGCCCGGCAGCTCGCCGAGAAGCGCCCACCGGAATTCGGCAAACGCGTGGTCTTCGTGTCCAGCAACGACCCCGCAGCAAGCGCGACGGTGGCCGGGCTATGCACTGATCTCGGCTTCGCCCCCATCGAACTTGGACGTCTCGACGAGGGTGGTGTGCTCATCCAGGCCCGAAACGCCCTGGTATTGCGTGAGCTCTACGAGCTGCCGTCGGGAGTCGAGGAGGGCACTCAGGGGACGTCGGCGGTGGCGGCAGATCTAAGCCCCGGCATGTGGACGATCGACCCCGTCCACTCGTCCATCACGTTCTCCGTGCGCCACCTGATGGTCGGCAAGGTACGTGGTCGCTTCGGCGACTTCTCCGGGGCGATCACCTTGCCCGAGAGCGGAATTCCATGCATCACGGCCACCGTCGCGGTCGGGTCTGTGGACACCGGAAACCCGATCCGCGACGAGCACCTGCGGGCACCCGACGTCTTCGGCGCCGACGAGTTCCCCACCGCCACCCTGGTCTCAGCAGACATGCACAGCACCGGGCACAACGACTGGGTGCTCGTCGTCGACTTCACTCTGCGCGGAATCACCAAACGGCTCCCACTGGCGTTTTCGTTTCTCGGCGTGAGCGCCGGCATGGGTCACGGTGAGGTGGCCGGGTTCGAAGGCGTTGTCACGCTGAAGCGTAGTGATTTCGGCGTCCTGACCGATGCTCCCATGCTTGCCGGGGGCGGCCCGATGCTTGGAGATGCCGTCGAGGTCACCGTGTCCTTGGAGGCGGTCAAAGAGACCGGCGCGCCAACAGGTTGACGGGGCGACGGCGCCCGTGCAGAGCTGGCGCTGCCCGCGCAATCGTCGGCCACAACACCCGTCATGGGGAGGGAGGCCGGCTCGATGTGCACGGCGTTGACGTTGGCCTTGAGTGGTGTTGGAGCGCAACCTCTTCGAGGAGCTCTGGCGGACACCGCAGTATGGGTCGCGTCGGCAGTTCTTGCCGCATATTTCTTCATCGGTGACACGGAACTGGTGAAGTCTAGGGAGCGCCTAGCGAGAAACCCCTCCACTTCTGGCGCCGCGGAGGCGTTGTCTGCCGGAACGATCAAGCTCATCAGCTCCGTCGAGGTGGCTGGCGGTCGGGTCTGATCGCGCCGTGGCTGACCGGCATCACGCCCATTCTGATGCCCGCCGGCGTGGGGGGCGCGCTGCTGCAAGTGGGCGCGATGGTGTTCCAGGGTCAACGCGCAAATACAAGCGGTGGCCCGTGAATGTCGTGCTGTTGGCGGTCGAGGTCTTCATCGCGGTGGCTTGGTCCGCGGAGGTCATGCGATGAGCAGCGGTGCGCAGCCGTAGCAGCGCCATCGAATGCGCGCTGGTTGTTCGATCATGTAACGCTGCCGACTAAACGGACTCTGAACTGTGGCACGTCCGCGTGGACGCGCCGTATTCGACGGGTCCTAGTAGGCCCGCAAGGACACGATCTTGGCGTCCTCGTTGAAGGACATCACGTCGATGACGTCGACATGCTGGCCGGAGGAGGTCACCTGCACGTGAACAGCTGCTCCTGCGCCGGCCACCTTCAACGAGACGAGCTCGACTTGCTGCTCCCGGCCGTCCCAAAGTGAGCGATAGGCACTGCGGATCGCTTCGATTCCGCGATGAGTGCTGCCGCCGCTTTCGAAGATAGCGTCGTCGGCAAAAAGGTGCGCCACCTCGTCGGCACTGCTCAGCCCTTGGGCACTTCCGTGTCCTGCCAACTCGAGATACGTCCGGACAGCCTGGGTGATCGTGTCCTCGCTCAGTTTCGGCACCGCGTCTCCGGTACTTACGACGTCGACGCCGAGCGCGATGTCGAAACCGGCCCCGTTGCCGGCCAGCCCCATCATCAGCAGGCCCGTCCCTTCCAGCCAACGCGCCATCGCTAAGCCGCCGACGTCGTGCGGGCGCAGCCCGAGGCTTTCGATCAACGCCGCAACGCTGGTCTTGGACAGCTCATCGTCGCCGGCGATGAACACGTCCAGCGGGCCGCCCAGGATTAGAACGTGACCGAAGACGGTGTTGAACGCCTTCACCACGTGCGCAGTTGCCGGGACGGCCTTGGCGATCTCCTGCGCGCCCGAACTGCCCTCAGGGGTGACCAACTCGGTGTCCTCGGGTGCGCTGAACGTGTTGGAGATGTCGATGATGACCTTGTCGGCCAGCCTGTCCCCGAATTGGCGCACCACATCGACGGCATTGACGTAGGGGACCGCGAGGATGACGATGTCGCCGGCCGGGGCTGCGCCGAACGTCGCGACCGTGGCGCCGTCGAGCGAAGTGGCCAATTCGTCGACCTTGGCGGGGTCGCGGCCGATGATCTCGACGGCGTTGCCGCCGGCCAGCGCGCGTTGCGCCAATGCGACGGCCATGTTCCCCAGGCCGATGATGCTGATGTTGCTGCTCACGAGGCTCTCCCTCAATGCGGTTGACGACCAAAATGTTGACGCTTCAACCGTACGCCACTTTGGGTGATGCATCAACCATGTGGTCAGTGAGATGCCGGTGACCTTCCCGCTGCGTTCTGCCAAAGGCTCAGCGCGGCCGCCTCGGGCTCTCGAAGCTTCCTCGCCACCTCGGCCTCATGCAGGGCCGTCCCTCATGCATTGGTTGACGCATCATCCAAAACGTGTGATAGTCAAAGCGTCAACCATTGTGAATCGTGAAGGAAGAAGGGACTAATCAAAGGATCATGGACACCATCAGCATCATCGGCTTGGGAAACATGGCCCGTGCATTGGCGAGCAGGGCGCTCGAAGGTGGTAACGCCGTCGAGATCATCGGCCGCAACCCTGCCAAGGCGAAGACATTGGCAGACGTGCTCGGCGCCACGGTCGGGACCGCGCCCACGGGAGACATCGTCATCCTTGCCGTGCCCTATGCCAACGCCGCGGCGGTGCTCCGTCAGCATGCTGATGCACTGCGCGCCAAGGTCATCGTCGACATCACCAACCCCCATCAATCCTGACTTCACCGGCTTCCTCACCCCCGAGGGGACCTCCGGCGCGCAGGAGATCGCCAAGGCAGCCGCCGCCGGCGCACGAGTGGTCAAGGCGTTCAACACATTGCCATCCGGCCGGCTCGGCCGAGGGCCTGCCCTCGGACGTGTTCATCGCCGGCGACGACGCGCAGGCAACGGCACGTGTGTCGGTGTTCGTCGAAAGTCTGGGAATGCACCCGATGGACGCCGGGCCGCTGACGATGGCGCGAGCACTGGAGAACACCACCCTGCTACAGCTGGGCCTCATCGCTCACGGCGCGGTCCAGACCAGCCTGTACCTCGGCGTCAGAGGACTCGGTCACGGGCTGTCCTAACCCCATCCCACGTCGAGTCACACCAATTCATCTCACGCGCAACACGACGAACCACCCCACCTACTCTCAGGAGGAGCACACCATGCACGTTTTCGTCACCGGAGGCACCGGACACGCCGGCAGCCACATCATCCCCGAACTCCTCGCCGCCGGACACCAGGTCACCGGCCTGGCCCGGTCCGACGAATCCGCCGCAACCGTCTATGCGCTGGGCGCCACGGTACGTCGCGGCAGCCTCGAGGATCTCGACGGACTCAAGGAGGCCGCCGCGGACTCCGATGGGGTCATCCACGTCGCGCATCGCCAAGACCTGCTCCCCGCCGGCGGGATGGACGCCGTCGCCGCCGCGGAACTTCCGATCATGCTCGCCTACGGCGAGGCTCTCGCAGGAACCGGGAAACCGTTGGTCGCAGCCGGCAGCATCGGCGGTCCCGGACAGGACCTGGGTCGGCCGGCGACCGAGGAAGACCCCGCCCTCCCCAGCAGAGACGAGGACAAGGGCACCCTGCGGGCCCGAAACGTCGTGGAGCGCACGGTGATTGGCCTGGCCGAGCAGGGAGTGCGGTCCTCGGTCGTGCGGCTTCCGCTCATCGCCCACGACACGTCCGACACTGCCGGCTTTCTCCCGCAGCTTATCGCCGTCGCGAAGGACAAGGGCTTCGCCGGATACCCCGGGGACGGCGCAAACGTCTGGAGCGCCGTCCACATCCGCGACGTCGCGTCGTTGTTCCGTCTGGCACTGGAGAAGGGCCCGGCCGGCCGATACTGGCATGCGGTCCAAGACGAGGGCATCCCGTTACGCGTGATCGCCGAAGCGATCGGCAGCCGGCTGGACCTGCCCGTCGTCAGCGTCCCTCTCGACGAACTCATGGTGCCGGGGTACTTCGGACCACTCGCGAGCCTGGTCACGAAGAACTACCCGGCAACCAACATCCTGACCCGCCAGACCCTGGGCTGGGAACCCCTTCAGCCCGGCCTGCTCACCGACCTGGACAACGGCACCTACTTCCCCGTGAGCTGACCGCCCGCTTTCCACACCCGTCGTGGAGCGCCCACGACCTCGTTCCCCTCGTGCCGCGCAAGGCGACGCCGGGCCGTATTCGCGCGCTAGATCCGTCACCGGCAGAGAGTCAATGGGCTGAGAAAGAAGAAAGATGACACCACACACGAACGGACTCAGCATCGTGGACGGGATGATTGTGTCGCGAACGACGCAGTGCAGCAGAGCTTTCGAGGTCGAAACTTCGATGCTACAAACCGGCCGCACCGCCACGGCGGCGATGAACGGCACCGGCCCGGACGGCAAGTTCGTGGTTGCACCCCTGGTCGAGGCGGTGGTTGCTGCCCATGCCTGACTATGGTCATCCGTTGCGATTCGGAACGTTCCTCTCGCCGACCAACGCGCCAGCGCACCGTCCGGTGGAGCTGGCCCAGCTGAGTGAGCGACTCGGATTCGATCTCGTCACCTTCCAGGATCACCCGTATCTGTCTGAGTTCCTCGACACCTGGACTCTGCTCAGCTGGGTAGCCGCACGTACTGAACGCATCGGCATATCCGGCAACGTACTCAACCTGCCGCTGCGCCAACCACCCGCCGTGCTCGCCCGCGCCGCCGCCAGCCTCGACCTACTGTCCCGTGGCCGGGTGACACTCGCGATCGGAGCCGGAAACTACTGGGATGCCATCGCAGCGATCGGTGGACGCAGGCTGACCCCACGGCAAAGCATGCAGGCAGTTGGTGAGTCCGTCGAAGTGATCCGCGCGATCTGGGACGCCGACGATCCCAGCGCTGTCCATATTCACGGCGAGCACCACGAGGTCGACGGGGCGCAGCGCGGACCCGCACCGGCACACCAGATTCCCATCGTCCTTGGCGCCTACAAGTCGAAGATGCTCGATCTGGTCGGGCGCCTTGCCGACGGTTGGCTGCCCTCGCTGCCGGGCCTGCAACCCGGCGGCCTTGCGCGTGGAAACGCGATCATCGACCACGCCGCACGGGCCGCCGGCCGCGATTCCCGTCAGATCACCCGTCTGCTCAACATCTACCCGGACCAAACCGCCGAGGCGTTGACCCGAATGGCCCTCGAAGACGGCGTCAGCACCTTCATCGTGGTCAGTGACGAACCGCAGGTGCTCGAACGCTTTGCCGCCGAAATCATCCCGGCCGTACGCGAGCAGGTAACCCGGCAACGCACGTGACCGTGACGGCGCATACCGCAGGTCTGCGCAGGTCCGATTCGGCAACGGGCCGATCGAGTCACCGTCCCACGGCGAGCGAATGTCCAACAAAAGTTGACGCCTCAAGTTGTGTTGACTACGTTCGTTGATGCGTCACTAAATGACACGATGGTTCGCGCATGGCAGTAGCGGCGGCCGGCCCACAGGCCCTCGATCGACAAGGGCGCCCGTGCTGGCGGGACGGGAGTCGGCCCGAAACTCCGGACCGGGCCAGGGGTGCAAGGGTGTTGGTGTGGCGCTGTCAACATGAATGGGCTGACGAACGCCAGGGCCGTCGCTGTGATGCGCGGCAACTCACGTCGCCAGCACAGATCGCCCGCGTTAGGTAATTCCCAGCTCGGTGACGCGTTCGCGATTGGCTTAGACTGGGTTGCCGATTCCTGTCCTCGAACGTCAACCAGGGCGGCTGGGCGTCAGTCGGTATGGGAGGTATTCGGCGCGGCACCGATTAGCGAGGTGAGTTCGGTGACGAGTTCGCGAACGCGGTTGAGGTCAGCCGGCTCCGAATTGGCGGTTGGTAGGGCCGGGTCCACCGAGGCGTCGACGTCAAAGACCGTGCGCGGCCGATGCCATGCCGAGAACCACTCCAGGCCACGGCCGTACGAGTCTTGAGTCACGCCTTGCATCAGAAGTACGGGTTCACCGCGCTGGCATCCCAGATGGTGTGTCACCACTGGATCGGCAGGTACTGCCTGAACTCGGCGGGGCCCGCCGTGGGGTTGGTGCCCGACACTGCGCATCCAGTCGTGCAGTGAGCCGCCGTTGAGCTCTTCGGCAGACAGCATGGGGAAAAGATTCGCGGGTAACCACGTGGACATGTACACGACTGGTTCGTCGTCGACGCTGCGGACCCGCTCGAGGCGCCAGGTGTGAGCTGTGCCCAGTGCCGCGGCGGCATCGGTGGGTGGCTCCTCGAGAGCGAGGCTGATCACCTCGGTCCGAAGTTCTTCCCCGGCGGAGGCCAACTGCTGCCGAAGGCCGCCGGCCTGGTTGGCCCGACGGTGATGCTCACGTTGTGGAGCGACCACGCTTCCACGGCCCCGCTGCCGAACAATGAGACCCCAATCTGCCAGTTGGCCGAGAGCCTGCCGCACCACGCTACGAGAAACGCCATAGGTGACTTGCAGCTCGTCTTCAGTCGGGAGTGGGGCGCCAGGTGGAAGCGATTGGCCATCGATTTGTTGACGAATCGCATCCCTGATCTGCGCATAGAGCGGGCCGTCGCCGCGTTCGAGTTCCATGCCGCTCCTCTCGCCTGGTCAGCAGCGTACCGAGAACTTCAGGTCACATCCGTACTTGACGTGTGACCCACATCATGATTTTCTGTACGTACTAATCGTACGTACAAATTGTGATGACAATAATCGGAGGTTGAGGTGGCTATACCCATCAAAGCGGGCATCGAGAAGGTGCCCGGCGGGATGATGTTGGTTCCCCTGCTCGTCGGTGCGGTGATCCACACCGCCGCACCGGACGCCGGGAAATTCTTCGGGTCGTTCACCGGGGCACTGTTCACCGGGTTGCCGCCGATCCTCGGCGTGTTCTACGTATGCCTGGGCGCCACGCTGGACCTGAAGGCCACGCCGTACATCGCCAAGAAGGGCGGGGCGCTGCTCGGCAGCAAGATCGCGTTCGCCCTGATCGTGGGCATCGTTATGGGTCGGTTCCTCGGCGAGGCGCCGATCGGCGGCGGACTGCTGGCCGGCCTGTCAGTGCTGGCCGTCGTCGCGGCGCTCAACGACACCAACGGCGGGATGTACATGTCGCTGATGGGGCAGTTCGGGCGCAACCGCGACGTCGGCGCCTACAGCGTGATGAGCCTGGAGTCCGGCCCGTTCCTGACGATGGTCACCCTCGGCATCGCGGGGTTGGCCGCGTTCCCCTGGCAGGCGCTGGTCGGGGCGATCCT
>JBEVHL010000141.1:0-5594 GCA_040511255.1 Mycobacterium sp.
TGGGGTGAGGGGCGGCAGAACCCGCTGGACGACCCGCTATGGTGGGGGAGCGGACCACCATAAGTTACCGACTAGTAACATTGCGGGGTGGGACGAGCCGTGGCCAAAGTCCTTAACGCCAGCTAGGCGAAAAGGCCCTTCGAGGAGGAAAAACCAGAGTCATGACGAACATCGTGGTCCTGATCAAACAGGTCCCTGACACATGGTCGGAGCGCAAGCTGTCGGACGGCGATTACACGCTGGACCGGGAAGCGGCCGACGCCGTATTGGACGAGATCAACGAGCGCGCCGTCGAGGAAGCGCTCCTGATCAAGGAGAAGGAAGCCGCCAACGGCGTCGAGGGCTCAGTCACCGTGCTGACCGCCGGCCCCGCACGCGCCACCGAGGCGATCCGTAAGGCGCTGTCGATGGGTGCCGACAAGGCTGTTCACCTCCAGGACGAGGGACTGCACGGCTCCGACATGATCCAGACCGGGTGGGCACTGGCCCGCGCACTGGGCACCGTCGAGGGTGTCGAGCTGGTCATCGCGGGCAACGAGGCCACCGACGGCGTCGGCGGCGCCGTGCCTGCGATCATCGCCGAGTACCTGGGCCTGCCGCAGCTCACACACCTGCGCAAGCTGGCAGTTGCCGACGGCAAGATCACCGGCGAGCGCGAGACCGATGACGGTGTGTTCACCCTCGAGGCGAGCCTGCCTGCGATCGTCAGCGTCAACGAGAAGATCAACGAGCCCCGCTTCCCGTCCTTCAAGGGCATCATGGCCGCGAAGAAGAAGGAAGTCACCACCCTGACGCTGGCCGAGATCGGTGTCGAGGCGGATGAGGTCGGCGTCGCGAACGCGGGCTCGACGGTGCTGTCGTCGACCCCCAAGCCGCCCAAGACTGCGGGCGAGAAGATCGCTGATGAGGGCGAAGGCGGCAGCAAGATCGCCCAGTACCTCGTTGCCCAGAAAATCATCTAAGACCCGACTGACAAAGGCGAACAGAACGCATGGCTGAAGTACTTGTGCTCGTGGAGCACTTTGAAGGTGCGCTGAAAAAGGTCAGCGCCGAACTGATCACCGCCGCCCGGGTGTTGGGTGAGCCGTCCGCCGTCGTGGTGGGTGGTCCCGGTACCGCCGAGCCGCTGGTCGATGCTCTCAAGGCGGCAGGCGCGGCCAAGATCTACGTCGCCGAGTCCGAGGACGTCGACAAGTTTTTGATCACCCCGGTGGTCGACGTGCTCGCCGCACTGGTCGAGCAGGCCACCCCCGCCGGTGTGCTGATTGCGGCCAACGCCGACGGCAAGGAGATCGCGGGTCGGCTGGCCGCCCGCATCGGTTCGGGTCTGCTGACCGATGTCGTCGAGGTCAAGGCGGATGCCGTGGGTGTGCACAGCATCTTCGGTGGCGCGTACACCGTCGACGCCCAGGTCACCGGCGACACCCCGATCATCACGCTGCGTCCGGGTTCGGTGGATGCCGAGCCGACCGACGGGGCCGGTGAGCAGGTCACCGTCGAGGTGCCCGCCGCCGCGGAAAATGCGACGAAGATCACGTCCCGCGAGCCTGCCGTCGTCGGCGACCGGCCCGAGCTGACGGAGGCCTCGGTGGTTGTCTCCGGCGGTCGCGGTGTCGGCAGCGCCGACAAGTTCACCGTGGTCGAGGATCTCGCCGATTCGCTGGGTGCCGCTGTCGGCGCCTCGCGCGCCGCGGTGGACTCCGGCTACTACCCGGGCCAGTTCCAGGTCGGCCAGACCGGTAAGACGGTCTCGCCGCAGCTGTACATCGCGCTGGGCATCTCCGGCGCCATCCAGCACCGGGCCGGGATGCAGACGTCGAAGACGATCATCGCCGTGAACAAGGACGAAGAGGCGCCCATCTTCGAGATCGCCGATTACGGCATCGTGGGCGACCTGTTCAACGTCACCCCGCAGTTGACCGACGCAGTCAAGGCCCGCAAGGGCTAGCTTTTCCTGCGCGAGCAGACGCATCCTGCCCCTGACACGCGGCGTGTCGGGGGCAGTTTGCGTCTGTTCGCGCCCTGAGTCGTCACCTAGCGTGCACGGACACGACACGCGCTGATTGCCGTCCCGCTGTCCGCCTGCGCGACCGTGGCCGCTATGAGCACCGCTTCAGTACTCATCGCCGCTGATCGACCCACCGAATCCGCGGATACTCCGCGCTACACCCTGCTGCTGTCCACCGATGCCGAACTGATCGACGCCGCGCAACGGCTGCGCTACGACGTGTTCACTTCTGAGCCGGGGTTCACCCTCAGCGCGCCGACGGCCGGCCGGGACGCCGACCGGTTCGACGAATACTGCGATCACCTGCTGGTCCGCGAAGACCAGTCCGGTGATCTGGTGGGCTGCTACCGGATGTTGCCGCCGCCGGGCGCCATCGCGGCCGGAAGTCTCTACACCGCAACCGAATTCGACGTCAGCGCGCTGGATCCGCTCCGGCCGTCGCTGGTGGAGATGGGCCGCGCGGTGGTCCGCGACGACCACCGCAACGGCGGGGTGATCCTGCTGATGTGGGCCGGCATCCTGGCCTACCTGGACCGGTGCGGCTACGACTACGTGACCGGTTGCGTGTCGGTGCCCACCCACGACCCGGCCGATCCGACCGCCGAGCCGGGCTGCCAGATCCGCGGGGTGCGCGATTTCGTCCGACACCGCCACGCCGCGCCCGCGGAGTTCACCGTGCACCCGTATCAGCCGGTCGTCCTCGGCGGCAAGACCCTCGACCAGATCGCCCCGCCGGCGCGCCCGACGGTGCCGCCCCTGATGCGCGGCTACCTGCGCCTCGGCGCCCAGGTGTGCGGGGAACCCGCGCACGATCCGGACTTCGGGGTGGGGGATTTCCCTGCGCTGCTGGACAAACGCCGGGCCGACACCCGTTACCTGACCCGGCTGAGAGCGGCGGCGGCAGCATGAGCACCGAGAAGGAGCTGGCGAACCCCTGGCTGCCCCGCGCCTCCTGCGACGCCGAATGCATCCGCGCCGGCGCGGGCCAGGCCGGTCGACGGGCGGCCGTGGCCCTGCGCACGACGCTGCGGGCCACGCTGGCCCTGGTGCTGATTCCCGCCCTGCCGCTGCTGGCCGTCCCGCTGCCGGGACGCTCGCACATCCAGCGGGGCTACTGCCGGTTGGTGCTGCGCTGCCTCGGCGTCCGCATCAGCGTGTCCGGCGGGCCCATCCGCAACCTGCGGGGTGTCCTCGTGGTCAGCGGCCACGTGTCCTGGCTGGACATCTTCTCCATCGGGGCGGTGATGCCGGGCTCGTTCGTCGCCAAGGCCGAGATGATCAGCTGGCCCGCACTCGGCGTGCTGGCCCGCCTGATGAAGGTGATCCCGATTGAACGGGGCAGCCTGCGCCGGCTGCCCGCAGTCGTGCACGAGGTCGCCGCGCGGCTGCGGGCCGGGCACACCGTCGTCGCGTTCCCCGAGGGCACCACCTGGTGTGGGCTGGGCTACGGCCAGTTCCGGCCCGCCATGTTCCAGGCCGCCATCGACGCGGGCCGGCCGGTTCAGCCGCTGCGGCTGAACTACCACCACCGCGACGGCAGTACCTCGACGGTGCCCGCCTACATCGGCGACGACACCCTCTTCGAGTCGATTCGCCGGCTCATCGTGGCGCGCCGGACCATCGTGTCCGTGCACGTGGAGTCGCTGCAGTTGCCTGGTGACGACCGCAGGGCACTGGCGGCCAGGTGCGAGACCGCGGTACGCGGCACGCCTTCTGGCACGCCGGACTGCAAAACCGTGCACGGGCACGCGCTCGCCGCTTGAGCGGTGCCGGTCTACGGTGCGGGGCATACCCCGCGCTGCGGCTATTCTGGACGGGTTATGAGCCCGACCGATCCGGTGTACCTCGATCACGCCGCCACCACGCCGATGCACCCCGCCGCCATCGAGGCGATGACGGCGGTTCTCGGCACCGTTGGCAACGCGTCGTCGCTGCACGGTTCGGGGCGCGTGGCGCGCCGCCGAATGGAAGAAGCCCGCGAGACCATCGCGGCCCAACTCGGCGCCCGCCCCTCCGAGGTGATCTTCACCGCCGGTGGCACCGAGAGCGACAATCTGGCGATCAAGGGCATCTACTGGGCCCGCAGCGACGCCGAACCGCGGCGTCGTCGGATCATCACCACCGCGGTGGAACACCACGCGGTGCTCGACACCGTCACGTGGCTGGCCGAGCACGAAGGTGCGGAGATCACCTGGCTGCCCACCGAGGCGGACGGTTCGGTCACCCCGGCGGCGTTTCGGCAGGCCCTCGGCGACGGTGACGATGTCGCCCTGGTGACGGTGATGTGGGCCAACAACGAGGTCGGCACCATCATGCCGATCGCCGAGTTGGCCGCCATCGCCGCCGACTTCGCGGTGCCGATGCACAGCGACGCCATCCAGGCCGTCGGCCAGATACCCGTGCAGTTCGCCGCCAGCGGGTTGTCGGCGATGAGCGTGGCCGCCCACAAGTTCGGCGGCCCCACCGGCGCGGGTGCGCTGCTGCTGCGCCGGGACACCGCATGTGTCCCACTGACCCACGGCGGCGGGCAGGAACGCGATGTCCGTTCCGGCACACCGGATGTCGCGGGCGCGGTGGCGATGGCCGCAGCCGTGCAGATCGCCGTCGAATCCCAGGAGAGCAACGCCATCCGGCTACGGGCGCTGCGTGATCGGCTGATCGAAGGCGTCGTCACCCGGATCGACGACGTCATCCTCAATGGCGCGCCGGACAATCGACTACCGGGGAACGCGCACTTCACGTTCCGCGGCTGCGAGGGAGATTCGCTGCTGATGTTGTTGGATGCCAACGGAATCGAATGCTCGACCGGATCGGCGTGCACCGCCGGGGTCGCGCAGCCGTCGCACGTGCTGGTGGCGATGGGCGCCGACCCGGCCACCGTGCGCGGGTCCATCCGGCTGTCTCTGGGTCACACCAGTGTCGACGCCGACGTCGACGCGGCACTGCGGGTGCTGCCCGCGGCGGTCGAACGCGCCAGGCAAGCGGCGCTGGCCAGTGCGGGGCGGGCCTGATGCGCGTCCTGGCGGCCATGAGCGGCGGCGTCGATTCGTCGGTGGCAGCGGCCCGGATGGTCGACGCCGGCCACGACGTGGTCGGCGTGCACCTGGCGCTGTCGACGGCACCGGGCACGTTGCGTACCGGCTCGCGGGGCTGCTGCTCCAAAGAAGATGCCGGTGATGCCCGCCGGGTCGCCGATGTACTCGGAATACCGTTCTACGTCTGGGATTTCGCAGACCGCTTCAAAGAAGACGTGATCGACGACTTCGTCGAGTCCTATGCCCGCGGCGAGACCCCGAATCCGTGTGTGCGCTGCAACGAGAAGATCAAGTTCTCCGCGCTGGCCAACCGCGCGATCGCACTGGGCTTCGATGCCGTCGCCACCGGGCACTACGCCCGGTTGAGCGACGGTCGGCTGCGGCGTGCGGTCGACGGCGACAAGGACCAGTCCTACGTCCTGGCCGTGCTGACCGCCGAGCAGTTGCGCCAGGCCGCGTTCCCGATCGGGGATTCGCCCAAGGCGCAGATTCGCGACGAGGCCGCACAGCGTGGTCTGGCAGTCGCGGACAAGCCGGACAGCCATGACATC
>JBEVHL010000142.1:0-8772 GCA_040511255.1 Mycobacterium sp.
AAGGTCGACGTCGGTGAACCGGAGCCCCGCGATATCGTCTGCGGTGCAACGAATTTCGCAGTCGGTGACCTGGTAGTGGTCGCGCTGCCCGGCACGACGTTGCCTGGCGACTTCCATATCGCCACCCGCAAGACCTACGGCCACATCTCTGACGGCATGATCTGCTCGGCGGCCGAGCTGGGTCTGGGCACCGACCACGCAGGCATCCTGGTGCTTCCGCCGGGGACGGCCGATCCCGGCGCCGACGCCATCGCGGTGCTCGGACTCGACGATGTGGTGTTCGACGTCGCCATCACCCCCGACCGCGGCTACTGCCTGTCGGTCCGGGGCCTGGCCCGCGAGATCGCCTGCGCCTACGACCTGAACTTCGTCGACCCGGCCGATGTCGCGCCGCTGCCCGCCGAGGGTGAGGCCTGGCCGCTGACCGTCCAGCCTGGCACCGGGGTCAGTCGGTTCGCGCTGCGCCCGGTCCTCGGTATCGACCAGCACGCAAAGTCGCCGTGGTGGCTGCGTCGCCGGTTGATGCTGTGCGGTATCCGACCGATCTCGCCGGCCGTCGACGTCACCAACTACGTGATGATGGAACTCGGTCATCCGCTGCACGCGCACGACCGGTCGCGGATCCACGGCGCCTTCGACGTGCGGTTCGCCAAGCCCGGCGAAACGGTCGTCACCCTCGACGACGTCAAACGAAAGCTTGACAGCGGTGACGTGCTGATCGTCGACGATGTGGCCACCGCGGCCATCGGTGGCGTGATGGGCGCGGGCACCACCGAGATCGATGACAACTCCACCGACGTGCTGCTGGAGGCGGCGGTGTGGGATCCGGCGACTATCTCGCGCACCCAGCGCCGCCTGCACCTGGTCAGCGAGGCCAGCCGTCGCTACGAGCGCTCCGTCGATCCCGCGGTGTCGGTGACCGCGGTGAACCGCGCCGCCACCCTGCTGGCCGAAATTGCCGGCGGCGCAGTGCAATCCACCCTGACCGACTGGCGCGGGGACCCGCCGCGTGACGACTGGTCGCATCCGCCGGTCCGGATGGACATCGACCTGCCCGATCGCATCGCCGGCGTCGAGTACGACGACGGCGCCACTGTCCGTCGGCTGACGCAGATCGGTACCGCCGTCGATGACTCTGATCCAGCCGTGCTGGTGGTGACCCCGCCGAGTTGGCGGCCCGATCTGGTGCAACCGGCGGATCTGGTCGAGGAGGTGCTGCGGCTCGAAGGGCTGGACAAGATCCCGTCGGTGCTGCCGACCGCTCCCGCCGGGCGCGGCCTGACCCCGAAGCAACAGCGCCGCCGTGCCATCGGCAAATCGCTGGCGCTGTCGGGTTATGTCGAGATTCTGCCGACACCGTTCCTGCCCGCAGGGGTGTTCGACCAGTGGGGTCTCGATCCCGAAGATCCCCGGCGCACCACCACGGTGCTGCTCAACCCGTTGGAAGCCGACCGGCCGCACCTGGCCACCACCCTGCTGCCGGGACTGTTGGAAGCGTTGGCGCGCAACGTTTCTCGCGGCGCCGTCGATACGGCACTGTTCGGCATCGCCCAGGTGGTGGAGCCGACGGCGCAGACCAGGGCCGTCGAACTGATCCCCACCGACCGCAGGCCCACCGACGACGAGATCGCCACCCTGGACGCGTCGCTGCCCAATCAGCCGCAGCACGTCGGCGTGGTGCTCACCGGGCTGCGCGAACCCCGCGGACCGTGGGGCGCGGGCCGGCCCGTCGAAGCGGCCGACGCGTTCGAAGCGGTCCGGGTGATCGCCCGCGCCAGCGGCGTCGAGGTGACCCTGCGCCCGGCGCAGCAGCTGCCGTGGCATCCCGGCCGGTGCGCGGAAATCCTGGTCGGCGACGTCAGCGTCGGATACGCCGGTCAGCTGCATCCCGCTGTGATCGAGCGCTCGGGTCTGCCGAAAGGCACGTGTGCGGCCGAGCTCGATCTCGATGCCATCCCCGTCACCGGGAAGCTGCCCGCCCCGAAAGTGTCGCCGTTCCCGGCGGTTTTTCAGGACGTCAGCCTGATCGTCGACGCGGTGGTGTCCGCGCAGGCCGTGGTCGACGCGGTCCGCGATGGCGCGGGCCCGCTGCTGGAGGCGGTGCAGCTGTTCGACGTCTACACCGGCCCGCAGATCGGGGAGGACCGTAAATCGGTCACCCTGGCGCTGCGGTTCCGGGCGGCGGACCGCACGCTGACTGAGGACGAGGCCAGCGCCGCTCGGGATGCAGCCGTCGCTGCTGCGGCCGAAGCCGTCGGCGCCGTCCAGCGGGCCTAACCTTTTCCCGGCGAGCAGACGCATCCGACCCCTGCTGCTCGGCGTGTCGAGGGTCGGATGTGTCTGCTCGCGAGGAATGTATTTGCACCTAGCTGCATAACCATGCAGAATGCGTGCATGGTTTCGGTAGCACTGGCGGGCGCCAGCGGGTACGCGGGCGGTGAGATTCTGCGGCTTCTCCTCGGGCATCCCGCCTATACGGACGGCCGCCTGACGATCGGCGCATTGACCGCGGCGGCCAGCGCGGGCACCGCCCTCGGCGAGCATCACCCGCATCTTCTTCCCTTGGCGCAACGCGTCCTGGAACCGACCGACATCGACCTGCTGCGCGGCCACGACGTCGTCTTCCTGGCCCTGCCACACGGACATTCGGCGGCCATCGCCGAACAACTCGGCCCGGACACCCTGGTCGTCGACTGCGGCGCGGATTTCCGGCTCACCGACGCCGGCGCCTGGGAACGGTTCTACGGCTCTCCGCACGCCGGTAGCTGGCCTTACGGCCTGCCCGAACTGCCCGGCGGTCGCGATGCCCTGCGCGGCACCCGGCGCATCGCGGTACCCGGTTGCTACCCGACGGCGGCGCTGCTGGCGCTGCTGCCCGCGGTCGCAGCCGGCCTCGTCGAGCCCGCGGTCACCGTCGTCGCGGTCAGCGGCACCTCCGGCGCGGGACGGGCCGCGAAGGTCGACCTGCTCGGCTCCGAAGTGATCGGCTCGGCACGGGCCTACAGCATCGGCGGCACCCACCGGCACACCCCGGAGATCGCCCAGGGTCTGCGCGCGGCGAGCGAGCAGGACGTCACCGTGTCGTTCACCCCGGTGCTGATCCCCACCTCACGCGGCATCCTGGCCACCTGCACCGCCCGCACCACGGCGCCGCTGTCAGAGCTGCGCGCCGCCTACGAAAAGGCTTATGACGCAGAGCCGTTCGTCTATCTCCTGCCGGAGGGCCAACTGCCCCGCACCGGTGCGGTGATCGGCAGCAACGCAGCGCAACTGCAGGTCGCTGTCGACGAGGACGCCAGCGTGTTCGTCGCCGTGTGTGCCATCGACAACCTCGTCAAAGGCACCGGCGGAGCCGCGGTGCAGTCGATGAATCTGGCCCTGGACTGGCCGGAAACCGAAGGCCTATCGATCGTAGGAGTGGCACCGTGACCGATCTGACCGAAACCACCCGGCTGGTCCGGACGCAGGGCGTGACGGCACCGGCAGGTTTCCGTGCCACCGGCGTCCGGGCCGGTATCAAGGCATCGGGTGCACTCGATCTCGCGCTGGTGTTCAACGAAGGTCCCGATCATGGTGCCGCCGCGGTCTTCACCCGCAACCAGGTGAAAGCCGCCCCGGTGCTGTGGTCGCAGCAGGTGCTCACCACGGGACGGCTGCGGGCGGTCATCCTGAACTCCGGCGGTGCCAACGCCTGCACCGGCACCGGCGGCTTCCAGGACACCCATGCCACCGCAGAGGCCGTCGCCGCGGCACTGTCCCAGTGGGGCACCGAGACCGGCGCCATCGAGGTCGCGGTCTGCTCGACCGGTCTGATCGGTGATCGGCTGCCGATGGACAAGGTGTTGGCCGGGGTGACCGAGGTGGTGCAGGAGATGGCCGGCGGGATCAGCGGTGGGGAAGAGGCCGCCAGGGCCATCATGACCACCGACACGGTGCCCAAACAAGTTGCGCTGCACCACGATCAGAACTGGACCGTCGGCGGCATGGCCAAGGGTGCGGGCATGCTGGCGCCGTCGCTGGCCACCATGCTGTGCGTGATCACCACCGATGCGGTGGCCGACGCCGCTGCCCTGGACCAGGCGCTGCGCAAAGCCGCCGCGCACACCTTCGACCGCCTCGACATCGACGGCAGCTGCTCGACGAACGACACCGTGCTGCTGCTGGCCTCGGGCGCCAGCGAGATCGCGCCCAGTCAGGACGAACTCGACGAAGCGGTGCTGCGGGTTTGCGACGACCTGTGTGCCCAGCTGCAGGCCGACGCCGAAGGCGTGACCAAACGGGTCACGATCAGTGTGGTGGGTGCCGCCACCGAAGACGACGCACTGGCCGCGGCCCGGGTCATCGCCCGCGACAGCCTGGTCAAAACTGCGCTCTTCGGTTCCGACGCCAACTGGGGCCGGGTGCTGGCCGCGGTCGGGATGGCGCCGGTGCGGCTGGATCCGAACCGGATCTCGGTGTCGTTCAACGGCTTTCCAGTCTGCATCGACGGCGCAGGTGCGCCCGGCGCCCGCGACGTCGACCTGACCGGTGACGAGATCGCCGTCACTGTGGATCTCGGCGTCGGCGACGCGCAGGCCTCTGTCCGGACCACCGATCTGTCTCATGCCTACGTCGAAGAGAACTCTGCGTACAGCTCGTGACCGTGCAGACCGAAACCAAGGCGCAGGTACTGGCCGCAGCGTTGCCGTGGCTCAAAGCGCTGCACGGCAAGATCGTCGTGGTCAAATACGGCGGTAATGCGATGACCGACGACCTGCTGAAGGCGGCTTTCGCTGCGGACATGGTCTTTCTGCGTAACTGCGGAATCCATCCGGTCGTGGTGCACGGCGGCGGACCGCAGATCAGCGCAATGCTGAAAAGGCTGGGGATCGCCGGCGATTTCAAGGGTGGGTTTCGGGTGACGACGCCCGAGGTGCTCGACATCGCCCGCATGGTGCTGTTCGGCCAGGTGGGCCGCGAACTGGTCGGCCTGATCAACGCGCACGGCCCGTATGCCGTCGGCATCACCGGCGAGGACGCCCATCTGTTCACCGCGGTGCGCCGCAGTGTGCTGGTCGACGGGGTGGCCACCGATATCGGCCTGGTCGGCGACGTCGATCACGTGAACACCGCGGCCGTGGTGGATCTGATTGCCGCAGGCCGTATTCCGGTGGTCTCGACCATCGCCCCCGATGCTGCCGGCGTGGTGCACAACATCAACGCGGACACCGCCGCGGCGGCGCTGGCAGAAGCGCTCGGCGCGGAGAAGCTGTTGATGCTGACCGATGTCGAGGGGCTGTACACAAACTGGCCCGATCGCGGGTCGCTGGTCAGCGAGATCGACACCGCTGCGCTGACGGAACTGCTCCCGCGGTTGGAGAGTGGCATGGTGCCCAAGATCGAGGCGTGCCTGCGGGCAGTCGAGGGCGGGGTGCCCAGCGCGCACGTCATCGACGGCCGCGTGGAGCACTGTGTACTGGTGGAACTTTTTACCGATGAGGGCGCGGGCACGAAAGTGGTAGGAGAGGCACAACAGTGACGAATATTGAAGCGCTGCAACAGCGTTGGTCAGCAGTGATGATGGACAACTACGGCACTCCGGCGCTGGCCCTGGCCAGCGGCGACGGCGCCGTCGTCACCGACCCTGACGGGAAGACCTACCTCGACCTGCTCGGCGGCATCGCCGTCAACCTGCTCGGGCACCGCCACCCCGCGGTGATCGACGCCGTCACCACCCAGCTCAACACCCTGGGCCACACGTCGAACTTCTATGCCACCGAACCCGGCGTCGCGCTGGCCGAGGCGCTGATAGCACATCTGGGCACCGACGCACGGGTGTTCTTCTGCAACTCGGGCACCGAGGCCAACGAGGTCGCATTGAAGATCACCCGGCTGACCGGCCGGACGAAACTGGTTGCCGCAGAAGGCGGATTCCACGGTCGCACCATGGGCTCGCTCGCGCTGACCGGCCAGCCGGCCAAGCGGGCGCCGTTCGAACCGCTGCCCGGCGAGGTCACCTTCGTGCCATACGGCGACGTCGACGCACTTGCCGGCGCCGTCGATCAGGACACCGCAGCGGTGTTCCTCGAACCGATCATGGGGGAGGGTGGCGTCGTCGTCCCGCCCGCCGGCTACCTGGCCGCGGCCCGTGAGATCACCGCCAAACACGGCGCGCTGCTGGTCCTCGACGAAGTCCAGACCGGCGTCGGGCGCACTGGCGCGTTCTTCGCGCACCAGCACGACGGCGTAACCCCCGACATCGTCACCTTGGCCAAGGGCCTGGGCGGTGGGCTACCGATCGGCGCCTGCCTGGCGATCGGCCCCACCGCGGACCTGCTGACCCCTGGGCTGCACGGCAGCACCTTCGGCGGTAACCCCGTCTGCACCGCCGCCGCCCTGGCCGTGCTGCGGACACTGGCCGCCGAAGACCTCGTCGAGCGGGCCGGTTTCCTCGGCAAGACCATCAGCCACGGCATCGAAGAGCTCAATCATCCACTGGTGGATCATGTTCGGGGCAAAGGCCTGCTGCAGGGCATCGTGCTGACCGCACCCAAGGGTAAGGCCGTCGAATCGGCCGCCCGGGACGCCGGCTTCCTGGTCAACGCCGCCGCTCCAGAGGTGGTCCGGTTGGCTCCGCCGCTGATCCTCACAGACGCTCAGGTCGACACCTTCCTGCACGCACTCCCGGCCATCCTCGACACCGCGCAGGAGACACCATGATCAGGCACTTCATGCGCGACGACGACCTGTCCCCGGCCGAGCAGGCCGAGGTGCTCGCCCTGGCCGCGGAGGTCAAGAGGGCGCCGATGAGCCGTCGGCCGCTGGAGGGTCCGCGCGGGGTGGCGGTGATTTTCGAGAAGAACTCCACCAGGACCCGATTCTCCTTCGAGATGGGCATCGCGCAACTGGGTGGGCACGCCGTCGTCGTGGACGGCCGCAACACCCAACTGGGCCGCGAAGAGACCCTGGAGGACACCGGAAAGGTGTTGTCCCGCTACGTCGATGCCATCGTCTGGCGGACGTTCGCGCAGGAACGGCTGACCGCGATGGCCTCCGGTGCGTCGGTGCCGCTGATCAATGCGCTCTCCGACGAGTTCCATCCGTGCCAGGTGCTGGCCGATCTGCAGACCCTGGCCGAGCGCAGGGGCGCACTGCCAGGCCTGCGGATGTCGTACTTCGGCGACGGCGCCAACAACATGGCGCATTCGCTGATGCTCGGCGGGGTCACCGCGGGAATCCACGTCACCATCGCCGCACCCACCGGCTTCGAGCCGCACCCGATGTTCGTCGCGGCCGCCGAGAAGCGGGCCGCGGAAACAGGTGCGACGGTGACGGTGACGTCGGATCCGATCGCGGCGGCCGACGGCGCCGACGTGCTGGTCACCGACACCTGGACGTCGATGGGTCAGGAGAACGACGGGCTCGACCGGGTCCGGCCGTTTCGGCCCTTCCAGCTCAACGCCGCCCTGGTCGACCGGGCGGACAACGAAGTCGTTGTGCTGCACTGCCTTCCGGCGCACCGCGGCCACGAGATCACCGACGACGTGCTGGACGGGCAGCAGAGCGCCGTCTGGGACGAGGCCGAGAACCGGCTGCACGCCCAGAAGGCGCTGCTGGTGTGGCTGCTGGAGCGCTCGCGATGACCTCAGCGCGAAAAGCTGCGCCGGAGATGGCGACGACGCGGGCCGGCAGGCAGGCCCGCATCGTCACCCTGCTGTCGTCGCAGCTGGTGCGCAGCCAGACCGAACTGGCCGGCCTGCTCGCCGCGGAAGGCATCGAGGTCACCCAGGCCACGCTGTCGCGGGATTTGGAAGAGCTCGGCGCGGTCAAATTGCGGGCTGCCGACGGGGGTGGAGGCGCCTACATCGTCCCGGAGGACGGCAGCCCGGTGCGTGGCGTCTCCGGCGGTACCGAGCGGGTATCGCGGCTGCTCTCGGACCTGCTGGTGTCCACCGACGCCAGCGGCAATCTAGCGGTGCTGCGCACCCCGCCGGGGGCGGCGCACTATCTGGCCAGCGCCATCGACCGGGCGGCTTTACCGTACGTGGTCGGCACTGTCGCGGGTGATGACACCATCTTGGTGATCGCGCGCGAACCGATGACCGGGGCCGAACTGGCCGGCGTCATCGAAAAATTGAAGTAGTACCCCCTCAACGAAGGAGATTGGTTCATGTCCGAACGCGTCATCTTGGCGTATTCCGGCGGTCTGGACACCTCGGTGGCGATCAGCTGGATCGGCAAGGAGACCGGCCGCGAGGTGGTCGCCGTGGCGATCGACCTCGGTCAGGGTGGTGAGGACATGGAGGTCGTCCGGCAGCGCGCCATCGATTGCGGTGCCGTCGAGGCCGTCGTGGTCGATGCCCGTGACGAGTTCGCCGAGCAGTACTGCCTGCCGACCATCCAGAACAATGCGCTCTACATGGATCGCTACCCGCTGGTGTCGGCGATCAGCCGGCCGTTGATCGTCAAGCATCTGGTGGCGGCAGCGCGGGAGTATGACGGCGGTATCGTCGCGCACGGTTGCACCGGCAAGGGTAATGACCAGGTCCGCTTTGAGGTCGGATTCGCCTCGCTGGCACCCGATCTGGAGGTGCTGGCCCCGGTCCGGGACTACGCGTGGACCCGCGAGAAGGCCATCGCGTTCGCCGAGGAGAACGCGATCCCGATCAACGTCACCAAGCGGTCGCCGTTCTCCATCGACCAGAACGTCTGGGGCCGGGCCGTCGAGACCGGGTTCCTGGAGCATCTGTGGAACGCGCCGACCAAGGATGTCTACGACTACACCGAAGACCC
>JBEVHL010000143.1:0-16084 GCA_040511255.1 Mycobacterium sp.
GAAGGAGCCCCAGCAGCCGAGCAGGGTGCGGCGCAGGCCGACCTGGTCGTAGCCGGGCAGCGCCTCGTAGAAGAAGTCGAACAGATCGTCGTGCATCGGCACGACCGCCTTCATGAACTCGACATAGCGCATCAGCCGCGACATGTAGTCCGTCATCAACTGAAAGGTGGCGGTTGTGCCGATGCCGCCGGGGTACAGCGTGGACGGATGAACGTGCCTGCCTTCCATGAGGCAGAACATCTCTCGCGTCCAGCGGCTGACCTGCAGTGCCTCCCGGTAGAACTCGCCGGTGAACGGGTTGAGGGAACGCATGATGTCGGCGATGGTCCGGTAGCCGTGCGCCTCCGAATGCGGGGCCAGGGTGTTCTCGGCCTTGGCCAGCACACCGGGATTGGTCTCGGCGACCATCTTCTCGCAGTAGTCCACGCCGACCAGGTTCTCCTGAAAGATGTTGTGGTCGAACATGTATTCAGCTGCCTCACCGAGGTTGACGATCCACTCGCCCAGATTGGGCGGCTTCACCCCGTACGCCATGTTCTGCGCGTAGCAGGAGCAGGTGGCGTGATTGTCCCCGCAGATCCCGCAGATGCGGCTGGTGATGAAATGGGCGTCGCGCGGATCCTTGCCCTTCATGAAAATCGAGTAGCCGCGGAAGATCGACGACGTGCTGTGGCATTCGACCACTTCACGGTTCTCGAAGTCGATCTTGGTGTAGATGCCGAGGCTGCCGACAATCCGGGTGATGGGGTCCCAGGCCATTTCGACGAGTTGTCCGGGGTCCTTCTTCACATGGGACGGCTCGGGGATGATCGTTGTCATCTGACTTCGCTCTCTAATTGACTACGGAAAAGCGGCAATCAGCTACCAGGTACGACGCGCGCCGGTGGTGAGTTCCCTGCCCTTGTGCCGCCACTTGGGTTCCTTGTCGACGGTGCGTCCGGTGACCTGCCGCAGGTTCCGGATGACCGAGCCGTACAGGCCCGACGCCGTGGTCGAGATCTTGCCGCCCGGCGGCTCGTCCATGAAGGGCATGAACTTGTCCGGGAATCCGGGCATGGTGCACCCGATGCAGATCCCACCGACGTTGGGGCATCCACCGATGCCGTTGATCCAACCCCGTTTGGGCACATTGCATTTCACCACCGGGCCCCAACATCCCAGCTTGACGATGCATTTCGGCGAGCCGTACTCGGTGGCGAAATCGCCCTGCTCGTAATAGCCGGCCCGGTCACACCCCTCGTGAACCGTGTTCCCGAACAGCCACTTTGGCCGCAGCGCTTCGTCCAGCGGGATCATCGGTGCTTGACCGGTTGCCATGTAGAGCAGATACGTCAAGGTCTCGGCCATGTTGTCCGGATGGGCCGGGCAGCCGGGTACGCAGACAATCGGTATGCCCGCCTTGCTCTTCCAGTCCCAGCCGAGGTAGTCCGGCACACCCATCGCGCCGGTCGGATTACCCGCCATGGCATGGATTCCGCCGTAGGTGGCGCACGTCCCCACCGCGACGATCGCGGTGGCCTTGGGTGCCAACCTGTCGAGCCATTCGCTGGTGGTCATCGGCTGGCCCGTGGCCGGGTCGTTGCCGAAGCCACACCAGTAACCCTCGTTGTGCAGTGCTTCGTTGGGTATCGACCCTTCGACGACGAGGACGAACGGCTCCAGTTCGCCGCGATCGGCCTTGAAGAACCAGCCGAGGAAATCGTCGGCGCCACCGGTGGGGCCGCATTCGAAATCGATCAGTGGCCAGTGCACGGCGATCTGAGGCAGGCCGGGCAGCGCGCCGAGGGCGATCTCCTCGATACTTGGCTGGGTGGCCGCCGTGAGTGCGACGGAATCGCCGTCACAACTCAGGCCCGCGTTGATCCAGAGCACGTGGATCAACGTTTCTTCTGCTTTGACTGCTGCTTCGGTGAGCATGCTGCAGCTTTCCGGGACCGGGCTGGGGTCCCTGCGGCGCAGGAGTCGCCCTTCGGCCCACTTGCGCGTCGCTGGATTCAAGAGTGGCGCAGATCACACATCCTTGTCAATGACTTCTCGGGGAGATTTCCGAAGGTCCGGTCATCTCCTGAATTGACGGCTCAGCTAATTGGTGGCTGAAACGGCAACGCCCACAGGTGGTCTCACATCTGGGTAGCTGCGGCGAAGCGGTGCAACCAGCTGAACCACGTCGTCATCCCCGCACCGGTACGGGCACTGACGGGCATGATGGTCGCCGTCGGATTGACCTGCCGAACGTGGGCGACATACCGCTCCACATCGGCGTCGAGGTACGGCACCAGGTCGATCTTGTTGAGCAACACCACGTCCACCGACCGGAACATCACCGGGTATTTCAGCGGTTTGTCTTCACCTTCGGTGACCGAGTAGACCATTGCCTTGGCGTGCTCACCGACATCGAACTCGGCAGGACAGACCAGGTTGCCGACGTTCTCGATGATCACCAGGTCCAGGCTGGGGAGATCCAGACCCTGCAGTGCCCGGTTCACCATCGGGGCATCGAGGTGGCACTCGCCGCCGAAGCCGTTGTCGGTGTTCAGCAGCGAGATCTGGGCGCCGCGGCCCCGAAGCTGTGCGGCGTCCAGGTCGGTGGCGATATCGCCCTCGATCACCCCGATGGCGAGTTGGCCGGCGAGTGCGTCGAGCGTCGCGCCCAGCACGGTGGTCTTGCCTGAACCTGGTGAACTCATCAGGTTCAGGGCTCGAATACTGTTGTTCGCAAAAGCTTCCCGGTTGAATTCGGCGCGGATGTCGTTCTCGGCGAAGATCGATTCCAGCACGTCGACCCGTTGGGTGCCGGTGGCGTACCCGCGGTGATCTCCGTGGTCGTAATCGGGCGGACCGTCGTGGTCGTCGTGGGCATGGCTGTGTGCGGCGCCGTTGTCGTGCCGGTGGAACCTACCCATCGCGAACCTCCAAGGACGTCACCAGGAACTCATTGCCCCTGATGACCTCCACGTCTGCGCTCTCGCACGCGGGGCACAGCAGCGACCACCGCGATTCGATTTCGTGGCGCTGTCGACAGCGACGGCACACCACTTCCGCGGCGACCAGTTCCAACTCGAGGTCGGCGCCGGGTAGTGACTCGTATTCGCGGATCAGCGACCAGCAGAATTCCAACGATTCCGGCACCACCTGACGCAGGGCGCCGATGCGGACCCGGACGATATCGACCCGCCGCCCATCGGCATGCGGTCGCACGACACCGGCGATCGCTTCGCACAGCGCCAGTTCGTGCATCGTTTCATCATGCCGCCAAAGCTGTGATCGGCGCCACAGTTTGGGTCTAGCCTGGACTCACCGTCCCGCGTCGACAGCCCATCCGATGCGACCAGGACGTCGCTGCTCAGGAGGTTCATGAGGAGTAGTAGAAGTGCGCCCGCGGTCAAGATCCGGGTGCGGCTCGACATCACTGGCGTGGTCCAGGGTGTCGGATTCCGTCCGGCCGTCGCACGCATCGCCGCCGCCCACGGTGTCAGCGGATTCGTCTGCAACGACAAGGGGTGCGTCCACTGCGAACTCGAGGGTGTGGCGGCCGACGTCGAGGCTGCCGCGGCGGAGATCCGCCAGGCCCCGCCGCCGATGGCCCGGATCGACCAGGTTCGCACGACGCCGCTGAAAGTGCTGGGTCACAACGGGTTCGAGATCACGGCCAGCGGCAGCGGGGCGGCCGGCCGGACGTTGGTACCGCCCGATATCGCGGTCTGCGAAGACTGCCTGCGTGAGATGCGCGACCCGTTGGACCGTCGGTTCGGACATCCCTTCATCACGTGTACCAACTGCGGGCCCCGCTACACCGTCATCACCGACCTGCCCTACGACCGACCGGCCACCACGCTGGCCGGGTTCGCCATGTGCGCCGCCTGCGCCGCGGAATACCGCGATCCGGCCGACCGCCGCTTCCACGCGCAGACCATTGCCTGCCCGGACTGTGGGCCGCGGCTGTGCTGGCTGGGCCGGGTCGACGCTGATCCGCTGGCGGCCGCGGCCCAGGTGCTCGGCGCGGGTGGCATCGTCGCGATCAAGGGCATCGGCGGATATCACCTGGCCTGCCTGGCGGACAACGCCCGCGCCGTGGCCGAGCTGCGCCGCCGAAAGGGCAGGCCCGCCAAGCCCTTTGCGGTGATGGCGGCCGGTCTGGAGGCCGCCCGCCGGATCGCCGTCGTCGATGACGCCGCTGCGGCCGCACTCGCGTCGGCGAGCGCGCCGATCGTCCTGATGCCGAAATGCGGCCCGGGTGTCGCGAACGGGGTGGCGCCCGGTCTTGGCGATATCGGCGTCATGCTGGCCTATTCGCCGGTGCACCATCTGCTCTTCGATCGGCTCGACGCGGCGCCGCTGGTGATGACCTCGGCGAATCAGGGCGGTTCGCCGATCGTGTTCCGGGAGTCCGATCTCGGTTGGATCGACGGCTTGGCAGACGGCATCCTGTCCCACGACCGGCCGATCCAGGTGTCCTGTGAGGACTCGGTGCTTGCCATCGCGGGCGACGGCAGCGTGGTGCCGATTCGGCGTTCGCGCGGGTATGCGCCGCTACCGGTCAGCGGGCCCGGCGGAGCCGATGCCGTCGTCCTGGCGACTGGCGGCGATCTGAAGACCACGTTCTGTCTGCTCGGGTCCGACGGGCACGCGCACATGTCGTCACACCTCGGCGATATGGCCGATCCGCGCACCCAGTCCTGTTTCGACTCGGCATTGCATCATCTGACCTTCATGACCGATCGGCAGCCGGGGGTGCTGGCCTGCGATCTGCATCCGGCGTACGCCACCACGTCGTGGGCGCAGCGGCAGGGCCGCGAGGTGGTCCGGGTACAACACCACCATGCGCACGCCGTGTCGCTGCTCGCGGAGCAACACCGGCTCGGTACCCCGGTCATCGCGGTGACCTACGACGGCACCGGCTACGGGCCGGACGGAACAGTGTGGGGCGGTGAGCTTCTCGCGATCAACGACCCGGCGCACTTCACCCGGGTCGGGCACCTCAAGCCGTTCGCCCTGCCCGGCGGGGACGATGCCGTCCGCTACCCGGCGCGAATTGCACTGGACCTGCTGTACCGCGCGGGGGTCGACTGGGATCCCCGACTGGCCGCCGTGGCCGCGGTCGGAAACGCCGGGGTTCGTGTGCTGGCGCAGCAGATTCCGCGCGGGCTCGGCTGCGCGACCACGACCAGTATGGGGCGGCTGTTCGACGCGGTGGCCAGCCTGCTCGGCGTGTGTCAGGTGGTCACCTACGAGGGTCAGGCGGCGGTCGAACTCGAGCACCTGGCCAGACGCGGCCGACCGGTTGCGCTGGATTTCGAGGTGGGTGCCGGTGTGCTCGATCCGGCACCGGTGATCGTCGGCCTGGTCGACGGCATTCGGGCCGGTACGGACTCGGCAGATCTGGCCGCCGGATTCCACGGTGCCGTCATCCGCGCGACAGCAGCAGCGGCCGGCGAGTGCGCACGAACCGCCGGGATCGAGACCATCGGCCTGACCGGCGGGGTGTTCGTCAACCGGATACTTGCCGACGGTGTGCGAAACAGACTGATTCACAACGGCTTCGAAGTACTGAGTCACCGGGTGCTGCCGTGTAACGACGGTGGCCTCGCACTGGGACAAGCGGTGATCGCCGCCGCATCGAAAGGAGACGGCCTGTGTGCCTAGGAATCCCCGGCCAGGTGATCGCCATCTGGGATGAGGCCGGTACCCGGATGTCCACCGTCGACTTCGGCGGCACCACCAAGACGGTCTGCCTGGCCTACCTGCCGGATCTGGAACTCGGCGAATTCACCATCGTGCACGCCGGATTCGCCATCAACCGGCTCGACGAGAAGTCCGCCAACGAGACCCTCAAGATGTTTGCCGACCTGGGTGTGCTGGAAGAGGAACTGGCAGGCAACGCGGGCCAATCGAGGCCGCCCGATACTCAACTGAAGGAACGAGCATGAAATACCTGGACGAATTCCGCGATCCGGTGACGGCCAAGGCGCTGGTGGAGCAGATACGGCGGCGCTCCACCCGCACCTGGACCATCATGGAAGTGTGTGGCGGACAGACACATTCGATCATCCGCAATGGCATCGACCAGTTGCTCGGCGATGCGGTGGAGTTCATCCACGGGCCCGGTTGTCCGGTCTGCGTCACGCCGCTGGAGATGATCGACCGCGCCTTGGAGATCGCCGCCCGCCCCGACGTCATCTTCTGCTCCTTCGGTGACATGCTGCGGGTGCCGGGCAGTAAGCAGGACCTGTTCGGTGTCAGAGCCCGCGGCGGGGACGTCCGAATCGTCTACTCCCCGCTGGACGCGACGCGAATCGCCGCCGAGAACCCGGACAAGAGTGTGGTGTTCTTCGGGGTCGGATTCGAGACGACCGCCCCGGCCAATGCGATGTCGGTGGTACACGCACAACGGCTCGGCTTGACGAACTTCTCTCTGCTGGTGTCGCACGTACTGGTGCCACCTGCCATGACGGCAATACTGTCCGCGCCGACCAATCGGGTGCAGGGCTTTCTCGGTGCCGGGCATGTGTGCACGGTGATGGGCACCTCCGAATACGGTCCACTGGTACGACGTTTCGGGGTACCGATCGTGGTCTCCGGGTTCGAACCGCTCGACCTACTGGAAGGGGTGCGTCAGTTGGTCGATCTTCTCGAAGACGGGAAGGCTGAGCTGCGCAACGCCTATCCACGGGCGGTGAATGCCATCGGCAACACCGTCGCGCAGGACACGCTGCGAGACGTCTTCGTCGTCACCGACCGGCCGTGGCGGGGGCTCGGCATGATCCCGCAGTCAGGCTGGACGCTGTCACCGAGATACGCGCAGTTCGACGCTGAGCTCAAATTCGGGGTGGGCCACCTGCAGGTGACGGAGTCGACCGAGTGTCATGCCGGTGAGGTGCTGCAGGGTCTGCTCAAACCCAATGAGTGCCCGGCGTTCGGTAAGTCGTGCACGCCGCGTACGCCGTTGGGCGCGACGATGGTGTCCAGTGAGGGCGCGTGCGCCGCGTATTACCAATTCCGGCGGCTGGAAACGCCCGCCCATGTCTGATCACCCCGTGACGATCGATCCGTCCGACTGGGTGTGCCCCTTGCCGTTGCGGGAGACCAAGCGGATCGTCCTGGGCCACGGCGGGGGCGGGGTGCTTTCGGAGGAGCTGATCGAGAACCTGTTCCTGCCGGCGTTCGGCACCGGGTCCGGACCGGCCCGGGATTCGGCGCTGCTGGAGGTTCCGGCGGGCCGCATCGCCCTGTCGACAGACTCGTATGTGGTGCAGCCGTTGTTCTTTCCCGGCGGCAACATCGGCGACCTGGCCGTCAACGGTACGGTCAACGACCTGGCGATGAGCGGTGCGCAGCCGTTGGCCCTGACCGCCGGTTTCATCATCGAGGAGGGCCTGGAGCTCGAGGTGCTCGGCGCCGTCGCAGCGACCATGGGTCAAGCCGCGGCCGATGCCGGTGTCGACATCGTCACCGGCGACACCAAAGTGGTCGGCAGAGGCAGCGCGGACCAGCTGTTCGTCAACACCGCCGGCGTCGGCGTCGTCCCACCGGGGGTGCAGATCGGTCCGGAGCGAGCGCGGCCCGGCGATCACATCATCGTGTCCGGTCGCCTCGGCGAGCACGGGGTGGCGATCATGAGTGTGCGTGACGGCATCGATTTCGGCACCGTCGTGACCACCGACAGTGCCCCGCTGCACCGACTGGTGGCCGCCATGCTGGCCGCCGCGCCCGGCGCGGTGCACACGCTGCGCGACCCCACCAGGGGAGGACTCGTCGCAGCGGTCGTGGAAATCGCCCGGTCGGCGTCCGTCGGCGTCGAACTGGACGAGGCGGCGATCCCGGTGCCCGACACCGTCGCGTCGGCATGTTCGTTTCTGGGGTTGGACCCGTTGCAGGTGGCCAATGAGGGCAAGCTGGTGGCCTTCGTCGACCCGGCGCACAGCGACGCGATACTGGCGGCGATGCGGGCCCGGCCCGAGGGTGTCAACGCGGCGATCATCGGTCGCGTCGTGACCGAACACCCGGGCATGGCTGTCGGCAGGACCCCGTTCGGCACCACCCGCATCATCGAACGTGAACTGGGCGAACAACTTCCGCGAATCTGCTGAGCCCGGTCACAGCGACACGAAGACACCGTCCAGCACGCGCCGCCGCCCGGCTCTTTCGGCGGTCTTGTGCGAGGCGGTGTTGAGCCGGTCGATGGTGCCGACCAGCAGCCGGTCCGGGTCGTCGGCCACCTGTCGAGCCCAACTACCCTGGGCGGCAACGGCATAACCGTGACCGCGGTGGTCGGTGTCGATCACTTCTTCGTTGATCTCGTCGCCGTCGATCCAGGCGATCCGGCCGGGGGCGACGGCCAGCAGGCCGACGGTGGCATCGGCAGTCCTGATCGCCTTGAGCTGTCCGAGGTGGTGCCACCGGAGCAGGTCATCGGGATCGGCGGGGGACAGGTTGCGTGCCAGTTCCGGCTGCTCGGCCGCCAGCAGCTGGTAGCGGCGACGCACGAGCTCCAGTGCTTCCTCGGGGTCGTCGAACGCCACGAGCGATACCCGGTCGTCGGTTCGGTGGAGGTCACGGTGGCGGGCCGCGTAGATGCTGGTGTCCAGCAACACGTTCGGGCCGGTGACGGCGCCGGGTCGGGTGTACAGCCGCAGTAGTGGTGGTGCGAACATCGCCCACTCGGCACGCACGCTGGCGCACAGGTCGTCGAGATTGTCGAAAGTGTGGCAGATGATCTCGATGAAGGGTCGCTCGATGTTCCTGCCGTAGAACCGAATTCCACCGACCAGTGCACCCCGTGCGGACTGCACCAGCCGGTGGGAGTAGTCGTTCGGCGCGACTCCCGGTAGGTCGATGTGGTCACTGAACTGGCGGGCGAAGTCCGGGTCGTCGATGCGCGCCATCTGTTCGGCCAACCACGACGCCATCAGCTGTGGGCCGCGCTCGCCGAACAGTCGTTCCGCGAGGTCGATCTGCGCACTCAGTGAGGGCCATTGCACCGCATCAGTGTGCCGCTGCGCCGGCGCCCGGTTCTACTTCTTTTTGCCGACCAGGGCATCGGCGGGCACGGGTGCACCCTCGCGGTCCCTGACCACGCGGTAGGCGATGAACCCGAGGATCAAGGTGGCGGCGGTGAAGAGCACCGCGAAGTACTGCATGTACCACCCGGCGCCGGCCACGTCGTACACCTCGGCGCGCGGCCAGCCGATGTTGACCACCAGGAGGCCGCCCATCACCACGGCGACGAGGTTCACCGGGATACCCCACTTGCCCAGGTCCATGACCGGCGGCCCGTAGGACAGGCTGGTGCCGCGGAGTCGATGGACCAGGGCGGGAACTGTCACCATCAGGTATGCCAGGTAGACGATGACAACCGAGACGCTGGCGATGGCGGCGAACACGCTCGACTGACCTATGTTGACCAGCAGCACCAGAATCGCCAGGGTGCTCACGGCGATACCGGTGATGACCGGCGTCCCGGTGCGCTTGTTGACCTGCGAGAGGAACTTGCCGAACGGCAGCCGGTTGTCGCGGGCCATCGAGAACATCACCCGCGATGCCGATGCCTGGATGGCCAGCGTGGCCGAGAACATCGCGACTGCGACCAGCCCCAGCAGCGTTTTGCCCAGCCAGCTGTCGAGCTGGCTTTCGATGATCCACGCCATTCCGCCGGTGGCCAGGTCGTCACCGAGGTCGGGAGCCGACATCAGCGCGGCCAGAATCATCAGGCCGCCGCCGATGAACGACACCAGCAGTGCTGTCACGATCGCCTTCGGTGCGGTCTTGCGGGGATCGCGGGTCTCCTCGGAAAGCTCAGCGGCGCTGTCGAATCCGTACATCACGTACGCGGCCATCAGCATCGACGCCAGGAACGCGGGCAGGTAGCCGACTCCGGACCCGTGCTCGCCGGTGTTGGCCACCGCCGCGATGGGATTGCGCTCGGCATGCAAGAACATCGCGCCGATGATCAGGAAGACGCCGACGATCTCGATGGTCACCCCGGTGACGGTGATCCGGCCCATGAACCGCACCCCGGCCGCGCTGATGATGGTGCACAACACGATGGTGATCGAGCCCAGGATGATGCCGTTCTCAGCGCCGGTGACCGATAGCGGGTCCATGTCGCCGTCGATGATCTGGAAGCCGCTCCAGATGGGGGGCAGGACGGTCTGCATGGCGATCGCCAGTGCGGCGATCGACACGATGTAGCCGATCAGCATGAACCAGCCCGCGAACCAGCCGACGGCATTACCGGCCAGGCGCCGGGACCACTGGTAGATGGCTCCGGCGACCGGGAATTTGCCCGACAGTTCGGCGAAGACCAGACACACGCAGAACTGGCAGATGAAGACGATCGGCCACGTCCAGAAGAAGGCAGGCCCGCCGAGCGAGAAGCCCAGCGGGAAGAATGCGAATACCGTGGTGAGGATCGACACGAACGAGAATCCCGAGGCGAATGCAGCGTAGCCGCCGATCCCGCGGTGCAACTCCTGGGTGTACCCGAGTTCCTCCAGCGTGGAGGCATCCTCCGCGGAGGAGATCGCCCGATTGAAGGTGGTCATGGATGCTCCTCGCGACGCCGGCTCGGACAGCAAATAACTGTCACACGATAGAAATTAGTGCCGGTTCTTGTTGCGGAGGTTTCGTCCACGTCACATCTGTGTGACTGGACCGGCCTCGGGTGACAATGCTGAACATGTCCAGCGAGCGCGCCACCGGTCGCGGCATCGCGGCGTCCATCAGTGGTATCGACGCCGCCGACGACGAGGCGGCTCTGCGCGGCGAAATCGCCCGCGCCCGGGACGCCATCCGGATCGAGCTGGCGGCGCACACCCCCGCCGCCGCGCTGGCCGCCGCCTGGTCCGAGGTGCTCAGGCACGGGGTGGCCTCGGGGGTGCGCCTGGTGGGAGGGGACGCCGAGACCCGGTGGACCTGGTTGGTGTCCGGCAGCGTCGCGCGGGGCGAGGCCGCGCCGGGTTCGGATGTGGAGACGATGATCGCCCTGTCCGACGCCGTTGCCGAGCCCGAGAAGGGTGCCCTGATGGCCCGGGCCGCCGAGGTGCACGACCTGCTGGAGCGCTGCGGTGTGCCCGGCGACGCCAACGGCGTTCTGGCCAGCAGGCCACGGTTCTGCAGGCGCTGGAACAGTTGGTCGGATGGGATCGAACGCTGGTCCGTCGACCCGCGCGCCGACCGCGGTGTGGTGATGACCGGCCTGCTGGCCGATTCCACCGGCGCGCGCAATCAGTCCGGCGGTGCACGGTTGCGGGCGCAGGCCGTGGCCGCCGTCGGACGCAGCTATCCGGCTCGGCAAGGCCTGCTGCAGGACGCCACCGCTGTCCGAGCGCATGTCCCGTCCCGGTTGCGGTTGTTCACCACGCACGGCGACAGTGTCGATCTGAAATTGGCGGCCATCGATCCGGTGGTGAAGATCGCCAGGTGGGCGGCGTTGTCCGCCGGATCGGATGCGCTGCCCACCCACGAGCGGCTCAACGTCGCCGTCGCCGCGAAAGTCCTTGACCAGGATGATGGTTCGAGCCTGCGCGACTGTTTCGATTGGTTGCTCCGGTTCCGGTGGCGCACCAGGGCCGCGGCGTGGCTGCGCGGCGAACGGGTCAGCGACGTGGTGTCGTTGTCCGAAACCGCGCCCCAGGAGCGAGCCATGCTGCGCAGCGTCGCGCGCGAAGTCGCGGGCATCAGCCGCAAGCTGACCTACCTGGCCTCGACGTCGAGTTTCGACTGACCCCGGTGGACAAGTGTCGGCACGCGGTGGAGCAGGCCATCGCCGCAGAGCGGCTCGAGGGCTGGCGGCCCACCGACGAACAGGTCGCCGACCTCGGGCGGTTGGCCCGCGGCGAACTTCCGTTCGGGCAGTATCTGGCCGCCTACCGCTCTCGGCATCCGGCCCCGGTGCAGCCATCGAAAGGTCCGGGCCGGCTCTTCCGGCGCGCAAAACCCTATCTCATTCCCGGAACCGAGTTGTTGCGCAACAACTTTGGTGCCACCAGTGCGGCCATGCTGGCTGATCTGGAATTCGTCGCGACGGCGGGGCGGCTGCTGACCTGGCAACTGTGGCTCGCCGACGGGCCGGTCGATGTCGATGCGCTCGATCTGCGGCGGATGCACCAGCATGTGTTCGCCGACGTGTACGCCTGGGCCGGGCAGTACCGGGTGACCGAATTGCGCCGCGGTGACACGGTTTTCGCACCCCAGGCGGGTGTGGCCGAGGGCGCGGCGCGGATCGAGTCCGCCGCCCGCGAGCTGGCCGGAGCCGAACTCGACGAGCCTGGCCTGGCGTACGAGTTGTCCCGGCTGTACGCCGACTACAACCAGATCCACCCGTTCCGCGAGGGCAACGGCCGGACCGGGACACTGCTGCTGCACACGGTGTCCGCGCTCTGCGGGTATCGGCTGGACCTGTCCGGATTCTCCCGGCTGGAGTGGTACGGAGCCTCACGCGACAGCACACCGTTTCGGCGGGACGGGCGGGCCAACCACCGGCCGTTCCTGCCGCTGCTGCGGCCCGCGGTGCGTCGACCCTGCTAAGTCGGTTGCATCGGCGCCGAGGGTAGGTCTACCCTCGGGCACGTGCTTCATCTTCTCGTAGTAGCCAGCACCCACAGCGGGGTCTGATCCAGACCGACCCCCCGCTGTGGGTCGGACGCTACTACCTGTCGGTCACTACCTCTGATCAGAGAAGACCGGCACATGACACTGAACCTCAACACCGCGCCCCTGACCTTCGGCGAACACTTCGAAGCGCTGCTGCCGCGCGGGATTCGTGAGGAGGCTTTCGATATGTCCTGGGACACCGCCATCGCGGAATACACCCACACCGCCGGGCCATTGCGCCTCGGCAACTGGGAGTGCACCGATACCCAGCGCGCCGGCCGGCTGGGGCCGCAGGCCCGCAACTACCAGGCGACCATCGCGGTCGGTGACCGGATCGCCACCTCACGGGCTGCGGCCAGCGGACCCGTCGCCGCGTTGACCGCGATGCTCTACGACCGCGGGATTGCGGTGGAGATACTCAAATTTCATCAGCTCCGGTCCGGCGGCAACACCGCGACCTTCGTCCGGGGTACCGACGGCGCGCGCGCCGAATGGGCAATGGGCTGGTCAGAAGATTCCACGCAGTCGGCTCTGCGGGCGGTCATCGCCTGCGCGAACCGGCTGTCCACCGACTGATCAGCGCGGCGGCCCCATGATCACCTGGCCGTGCTCTTTGGCGCCTTCGGCCATTCGCTCCGGGGAGATCTCGAAGCCGTCCGGCCGTGGCGTCGCTTTGTCGCGACCCGCGTAACGGAACATCCCTTCGATCCCTGCCGGGGTGTTGATCATCAGCAGATCGGCGGTGTCGGAGGTGATCCGATACGCATGCGGGATGTTCTTCGGCAGAAAGACGATGCCGCCCTCCGACAGTTCCATCTCCTGGTCGTCGTACCAGACCAGGGCAGTGCCCTTGATCAGCATGAACACCTCGTCCTCACGGGTGTGCAGGTGATACGGCGGTGCCTCGCCCCTGCTGACATCGAAGCGGCCGACCATCAGCTGCCCATCGGTGGCCTTCCCGTCCAGCAGCACCGCCAACGTGCCGCCATCGAGCCATTCCAGCTGTTGCTGCTGGGCGGGTTGGGCCAGGTACGCCATGCTCATGTGTTCTCCCCAGTGATCCGGAATGATTCGTCCGCTTGATCCTATGGGAAGCTTGGCCGGTGACCAGGGCGGTGCGACGCGACGCACAGCGCAACCGCGAGCGGATCCTGGCCGCAGCGGCCACGACGATGGCCAGCCACGGCCGCAACGTGCCCCTGGCCAGCATCGCCGACGCGGCGGGCGTCGGCGTCGGCACCTTCTACCGGGGTTTTCCGGACCGCACCGCGCTGCTGCACGCGATGGAATATCGCGCCTATGAGCTGCTGATCGACATCCTGGTCCGCATCGAGGAGCTACCGCAGACCGGCGCCGAGGCCGTGCACAGCTTCCTGGTCGAGTCGTTGGGCATCGCCGAGCGGTTGGTGCTGCCGCTGCACGGGGCGCCGCCACTGCTCGACGAAGCCGCCGTGGCTGCGCGGCAGCGGATCGACGCCGCCCTGGAATCGTTTCTGGCCGCCGGGCGTGCCGACGGCACCGTTCGCCAGGACGTCAACGCCACCGACGTCATCATGTGCAGTGCGCTGACCACGCAGCCCCTGCAGCACGGACCTAACTGGCAGGTGACCGCGCGCAGGCACATCGCGCTGTTCGTCGCGGGAATCCGGGCAGTCGACGATGCTGCTCTGCCCGGCCCCGCCGTCGGGCGCCGCGATATCGAGGAGACGTTCCGCCAGGTCTAGCGCAGCGGACGCAGGATGATCGGCAGGCCGTCGACCGGAACCGGCATGCCGCCGTAATCCCACTTGGCTTCACGACCGGGGTGCGCCGGCTCCAGACGGTACTTGCGCAGCAGCCGATGCATGATCGTCTTCACCTCAAGGGTGCCGAACACCATGCCGATGCACTTGTGCGAACCACCGCCGAAGGGCGAGAACGCGTAGCGATGCTGCTTGTGTTCGTTGCGCGGCTCGGCGAACCGTTCCGGATCGAACTTCATCGGGTCGGTCCACAGCTCCGGCAGCCGGTGATTCAGCCCCGGGTAGGCGATGACGTTGGTGCCCTTGGGGATGAAATGACCCAGCAGGTCGGTGTCGCGGACAGTGCGGCGCATCGCCCACTGGACGGGGGTGACCAGCCGGATCGACTCGTTCATGACCAGTTCGAGGGATTCCAGCTTCTCCAGCGACTCGATGTCAACCGGCCCGTCGCCCAGGCGGTCGGACTCGTCGCGGCAGCGCTCCTGCCATTCGGGATTGGCCGCGAGATAGTGGGCCATGGTGGTGGCCGTCGAGGTGGAGGTGTCGTGCGCGGCCATCATCAGGAAGATCATGTGGTTGACGATGTCGGCATCGGAGAACGAGTTGCCGTCCTCGTCCGTCGTCTGACACAGCACCGACAGCAGGTCGTTGCCTTCGGTGCCGCGACGTTCCTTGACCCGCTGCTCGAAGTAGTTCTCCAGCAGCTTGCGGGCCTGCATGCCGCGCCACCAGGTGAACGGCGGCACGCTGGTGCGGATGATCGCGTTGCCCGCGCGCACCACGGTGGTGAACGCGTTGTTGACCTTGGTGACCAGCTCGTGGTCGGTGCCCGGTTCGTGGCCCATGAACACCATCGAGGCGATGTCGAGGGTCATCTGCTTCATCGCCGGGTAGAGCAGGAACCTGGGGTCGTTGGCAACCCAGTCGTTGGCGATCACCTTGGAGACCACCGAAACGACCAGCTCGGTGTAGCCGACCAACCGGGTGCGGACGAACGCCTCCTGCATGATCCGCCGATGGAACATGTGCTCCTCGAAGTCGAGCAGCATCAGCCCGCGGTTGAAGAAGGGGCCGATCACCGGCACCCAACCCTGCTGGGAGAAGTCCTTGTTGCGGTTGGAGTAGATGGCCTGCGCGGCGTCGGGTCCGAGTGCCGTCACGGCGGGCAGGACCGGCGAGTCGGCGTAGTACAGCGGGCCGTACTTGCGGTAGATGTGCAGCAGGTAGTCGGGTCCGCCGCGGAACATCTCGATCATGTGACCCAGGATCGGCAGACCCGCGTCGCCGGCCACCGCCTTGAGGTCACTGCCGGCGGGCGGGGACGTCATCGACTTCTGCGGGAAGTCGGTCTGCAACAGTCGGCGCTCGACCATCCCCATGCCGGGGAAGTTGGTGATCGACGGCGTGAGCCGCCGCTTCGCCTTATCGAGCAAATACTCGGGGGTGCTGATTGTCGCCATCGGCAATCTCCTTGGGCTGGGCCGTCGGGCGAGACGATGTGGCCGATCTCACCCACTGGCACCATCCTGTAGGGCAGACTTGACGCATGTCAAGTTTTGATTCGGCGCGTCACGGGTGCAAAGGTTGGTGCCCATGACCGCCGAGTCCGTTCCACCGCCGCAGGGCCGCCGCAGCCGCGGTGACCGGCAGCGCGAGGCGATCGTGACCGCGGTACGGGAGCTTCTCGAGGATCACGCCTTCGCCGACCTGTCGGTCAGCACGATCAGCGAGAAGGCGGGGGTCGCACGCTC
>JBEVHL010000144.1:0-13655 GCA_040511255.1 Mycobacterium sp.
TTGAAGCCCAGCTGGGTGAGCACGTCGTGGTAGTACTCGCCGATCCGCTTGCGGTCCGGCTCGTCGTCGGTCCACACCGTGATGTTCTTGTCCGCCGGATTGGCTTCGGCGATCAGCTGCTTGGCCTTGTTCAGGTCGGGACCCGGGTAGAGCTTGAATTCCTCGTAGCCCGGCATTCCCGGTGGCAGGATCTGCTGCGACGCGTGCAGACGCCCACCGAACACACGGTTGAGTGCTTCCGGGTCGATGGCGTAGTTGATGGCTTGACGAACCTTCAGGTCGTTGAACGGCGCCTGCTGGTTGTTCATCCAGAAGTAGTACGTGTTGATCGAATCTTCCATGCGGAAGCGGTCACCGAAGCGCGACTTGACCTCCGCAAGCCGGTCCGCGTCCGGCGGATCGGACATGTAGTCGGTCCGGTTCTGCTCGATGTCGGTGACCTGGGCGGTGTTGCTCTTGTTCTGGGTGATGATGATCTTGTCGACGTTGGCGTCGGCGACCTCGGAGGCGCCGGCGTCCTTGACCGTCTTGAACTCGGGGTTGCGCTCCATGGTCATCGTCTGTGGCGCCTGGACGGCGGTGATCTTGAACGGCCCGCTGGCAGGTGGCGGGTTGTTCGTCGCGTCCTTGTCCAGGGGGGTGGTCGGCGAGACGGGCGCGGCGAACGGCAGACCCAGGAGGCTCTCGAATGTGCCGTTGGCTTCGGTCAGCGTGATGGTGATGTCGCCCGTGGCGTCGTCGGTGACGATGCCGCTGATGGTCTGGGCCGAGCCGTCGGCGTATTCCTTGGCCCCGACGATGGGCTCGTAGAAGACGGAGCCCCCCGAATTGGCCTTGAATAGGCGTTGAATGGCGTAGGTGAAGTCAGAGGCCTTGATCGGCGACCCGTCGGAGTACTTCATGTTGGAGCGCAATTTGAGCTTGTACGTCTTGCCGTCGGGCGATACCTCGGGCAGCGCCTCGGCCAGGCCGGGCACCACCTGGGTGCCGTCTTCGCCCTTGGCGTGCTTGTACGTCAGCAGGGGGGTGTAGACGTTGTAGAGCGTCTCCCAGCCCTCGACGGTGTAGGACAACTGCGGGTCGATGTAGTCGGGGAACGACGACATCGTGACGTTGACGTCACCGCCGCCACCGGAAGCGCCGCTGGAACTGCCGGAGCCACCCCCACCGGAACTGTCGCCCCCGCAGGCGGCGACGCCGAATGCGGCGAATGCGGCCACGCATCCAACCGCGGTGATCTTGCGCAGCTTGTTCATCTCGCTCCTGTGTTCCCGATGTAGACGACTTCGGTACAGCTGTACGCCACTTTGGCGTGTCAAAGTGTAGATCTTGGCCGGAAAGTTTCCAGTCTGCATCCGGGGGAACGCGAAAAATTCCTGTTTTAGCTAGCTGCGGGGGCGCGGAATCGCCGTTGACCACAGCGCCCAGGCAACAAGTGCGGGCTGGAAAAGTAGCCGAATAAATCTTTTGCGATCGCTGTCGAGGCCGAACGCGTCCCGCTTGTTCCGGTACTGGGCGAGGTTTCCGGGAAAGACGGCGACGAAGAACGCCGCCAGGATCTGACCGACCCGCACCCGATCCCGGGTCAGCACGGCCAGGCCCGCGCCGAGAATGATCTCCACCCCGCCGGAAGCCATCACGACGCCGTCGGCATCGATGGGGAAGGACTCCGGGACCTGGGCCTGGAAGTCCTTGCGGGCCCAGAACAGATGACTGAAGCCGGCGAAGATCATCGCGCCCGCCAGGGTCAGCCGGGCTGCGGTGCGCAGCGGGGTGGTGGGCGGCGGCGAAAGCTGGAGTGTGGTCATGGGTCGAGGGTAGTGATGCGGTGCGGCCACCGATGTTCCACAATGGGGCCCGTGCGCCTACTGAGCAGCTTTCTCGTCTTGCCGACAATGGTCACGGCGGCCCTCGTGGTTGCCATCCCCGCCTCGGCGACGGACGCCGAGTACCCGCCGGGCAGTTATACGGTTCCGGTGGACATGGGCTACGGCAAATATGTCGCCGGGATCGCCCCGGGCGCCTCGGGCTGCTCGTTCTCCACCTACAGCGCCGACGGCCAGCCATTGGACACCGTCAGTACCTTCACCAAGCCCCTGACCGCGATCGTCAACCAGCGCGTCGCGTCGTTCACCACCGACGGCTGCACGCCCTGGGTCCGGACCACTCGCGTCCTGAACTAGGACTTTTCGGCGCTTCCCGCCTGCTGTGAACCCGCTGCGAGCCGGTGCATCGCGCGGCGTCGTGGGCATCGAGCATGTGGATCAGGCAGAAACCGGCTGTGGATCACCTCTGCGTTAGAGCTTTTCGGATGATCGAGGCCTACAACTGAATAGGGGCCGAATCGGGACCTCCGATGATCGGAAAGGTATGGATCCCATGGACTCTCGTCATTCCAGACTGGCAGCCGCAGTGATCGGCAGCGGCGCAATCGCACTCATGGGCGTGCTTGGCGTCGCCCACAACGGCCTGCAGCCGGGGTCGAGCAAATTCATGTCCGACTCGGGCGACGAGTCGAAATTCCCGACGTTCTCTTCGCCGGTGGTGCCGGCCATGAAGACGGATGCGGCGGGGATGTCGATGGGCGCCACCACCACCGCGGTAGTGCCTCAGACGGTGATGGCGACGGAGAAGGCCGTCCCGGCCATCACCCCGGCGCCCTGATTCCCTGTAGGGCGTCCGATGCGGTTGCCGCCGTGTCGTCGAGGTGGCTGATGGTGATGGCGATCGCCACCTCGGCCTGACGGGCGCGGTAGGCCCCGAGCAGTGCCCGGTGGTCATCGCGCGCGCGTCGACGTCGTTCGGGGTCGCTGTTCACCGAGATGCCGACGTAGAGCGCGGAGACGTCCGCCAGGCGGCGCAGGAAAGCGCGCAAGTTCGGCTGCCGGGACGTGCCGTCCAGGATGCGGTGGAGTTCGCGGTTGTCCTCGACCCATTGGCTGTCAGAGCTTTTCAGCGTCATGCGGCGTAGTACGGCCTCGGCCTGATCCAGTTCCTCATCGGTGATGGTCTTGACGCGTTCCCGGATGGCCAGGGGCACCAACACCCGACGCAACGCATAGACCTCTTCGAGTTCGGCGAGGCTGACCGCATGGACGCTGGCTCCCCGAAAGGGGTCGAAGTCGACGAGCCCCTGATTCTCCAGTTCGCGCAACGCTTCTCGCACCGGGGTGATGCTGACATTGAGGCGTTCGGCGAGATCGGCCTGCACCAGTCGGGACCCCGCGGTAAGCGCCCCCGAGATGATCTCACCGCGAAGATGGTCCGCCACCTCGCGGTGGGCCGTCCGGGCCGTGCCTGAGCCCCCCGCCACGACGGTCGGTTCGGCTGTCACATGCCCTCGCTTCCCAAAGCTCACAGAAAGAACCCGCGACCCGCCTCCGCAACCGCGAGCACCGTGCCAGCCATGTCGAGTCCGCGGTACGGCGCCCGTCGCGCTTCCTGACCTGGCCATAGTTGTACCGGGCCGGAGGCGGGATCGACAACCACAAGAGCCTGTGGAATCTCGGTCACCGGACGAAACACGGCTGCGGCGGCAGGACCGGATTTCGCCAGTGCCGTCGGCAGATCCAGGACGCCCTCGCCCACCAGGGTCAACAGCGCCGACAACAGGTGCTGTTCGCTTTCCAGGCCCGGTCCGGTGTTGCCGCGGACCGGCGCATTGTGGTCGCTGGCAATCAGATCGATGGCCGAAACCACGCCACGAAGGCTCTCTCGTGCCGCCCCGCCGGGAACCGGCGGCAACACGAACAAATCGGCCGGCCGAGACTCCGGCAGCTGCACAAGAAAATGCGGAGAGGTCTGACAGGTGGAATCCGGCCGCGCGGTCACCTGCTCGTACATGTCCTGAGAAGTGATGTGCCTGAAGTGCACCGGGCCGCCGGACTCGCCCGCCACCGCCTGGAACGCCTCGTCGTCGTAGAAATAGATCGCCGCTCGGCATCCGGCCTGCCAGATGGCCTCCAGGTTCTGCCGGAAGTAGGGATCGTTGGAGTAAAGCTTGATCGTCGGCATCCAGGTGGTCCGGATCTGCTCGCCGTACTTGTCCAACCAGGCGGCAAAGCCCTCACTGCTGGGCTCATCGGCCACTGACAGGATCGGCAACACCCGCGGGAACGACGTGGCTGCGAAGAACTCGGTGACTGCGTCCAGGTCGAGGTCGGCAATGAGATGCCAGGGCACGGCGGAGTTGATTGCCGCGGCGCCGCCGGCGAGGGCGCGCCAGCGATCCTGCTCGCGCAACCCCAGCTGCAGGACGGGCAGATGGGCGTCGGCGTCATAAAGGGCGGGCAACTGCCACAAGTGCGCGCCGTCCAGGGTGCCGGCGATCGCTCCGGAGACGCCGGGAACGTCGAACTCCAGATCGGCTCTGGCCCCGGTGAGCGGGTCGAGAACATCGGTCAACCGGACGCTGGAGTAGGTGGTGGGGGACACGATGACCGCCTTCAGATTGGGACAGCTGCTGGGCTTGCTTTATACGATCCTGCAGGATCGTATAACTTCTGCGCACGGTATCCGACGAGCCGAAGCCCTGCCATGTGTCTCGCAGCACATCGCTGTGAAGCGAATTTCCCTGTTGTTACTGGTATTTCCCGCTTGTTAACGATCCACGGTTAACCGCGTTCTGAGTGGACGGATAGCACCACTAAGTGCTTGAGTGCTCCATATGTTGCATGATCCTGGGGGCACAGCGCTGGAGCTGATGGCCCGCCTCGAGAACATCGAGGCCCGCGACACCATCCGCAAACTCAAGGCGGCCTACATGCAGGGTCTCGACGACCGCAGGCGCGGCGAGGTGGCCACGCTGTTCTGGCCGGATGCGATCTGGGAGGCACTGCCGGACCGGGTACCGGAGGGAGCGGCGAGCGCCACCGGGGGATCGCAGACCGTGGGCGCCGACGCCATCGCGGACTCTTTCGTGGCGGCGGCGAGCGCGATGTCGTTCACCGCGCACTTTCTGACCAACGAGGACATCACCGTCGACGGTGACACGGCGCTGGGCCGCTGGAAGCTCCTCCAGGCGTGCACCGCCACCGACGGGCCCGCGTTCTGGCAGGCCGGCGTCTACACCGATACGTTCACTCGCCGCGACGGGGTATGGAAGTTCTCCCACCTGAGGCTGGCGATGGACTTCCGCACCCCCTTCAGCGAGGGCTGGTCGGCGGTCCGCATGTGGGAGCTCCCCATGGAAGGCGCGCGATGAAGCTGGCGCGATTCGCCCACCGTGGGGCCATCAGAACTGGGATCGTCACCGGCGATACCGTGCACGCGGTCGCCGAATCACTCGACGACCTGATCAACGGCGCTGACGCCACTCCGACATCCCTTGAGCTGCCCGTGGCCGACGTCGAGCTGTTGGCACCGATGCCTGCAGCATGCCGAGGCGTCCTGTGCGTGGGGATCAACTACGCAGATCACCAAAGTGAATCGGCGGACGTGTTCGTCAAGGACATTCCCGTCGATCCGATCATCTTCTTCAAGACACCGGCGGCCATGGCAGCCCCCGACGCCGCGCTGGACCTCGAACCGACCGTGTCCTCCCAGTTCGACTGGGAGGTGGAACTCGGCGTGGTGATCGGCCGTGGTGGCCGAAATATCAATGCGGACAACGTCAGTGATCACATTTTCGGCTACACCGTCATCAACGACGTGACGGCACGCGACGTGCAGCACCGGCACAAGCAGTGGCACCTGGGCAAGAACGTCGACGCGTCCACTCCGATCGGGCCATGGATCGTGACGGCTGACGAGTTCGCCTATCCGCCTGCGCTGGATATGACGATGACCATCAGCGGGCAGCTGATGCAGAGCGCGAACACCGCGGACATGATCTTCGGGATCACCCAACAGATCGTGGTGGTGTCGCGCTATCTGGCGTTGCAACCTGGCGACGTATTGGCTACCGGCACGCCGGCCGGGGTGGGCTTCGCGAGAACACCCGCCCGCTTTCTGGCCGCAGGCGACGTGATGGAAGCAGCCATCTCGGGAATCGGCACCCTGCGCAACACCGTGCGAACGAACCCCACCGGCGAACCGCCCTGGCTCGCCAATGACTATCTACGACAGGCCATCTCATGACCCCAGCACACAATGCTGTCGCGAGTACCGGCGGCCGCACCGTCGGTTACTACTCCCCGGCGGTGATCACCCCGCCCGGCGCCAGCACCGTATACCTCGCCGGCGTGTTGTCGGTGGACGCCGACGGCCAGACCGTGGGGGCCGGTGACTTCGAACTCCAGATGCGCACCGTGTTCCGGCTCCTCGGCGAAACGCTGCAGGCGGCGGGTAGTTCGTTCGCCGAGCTGGCGAAGATGACCACCTACCTGGTGGACCCCGCGCACATCGAACCCTTCTACGCGATCCGCGAAAAGCTGTTCGTGGACCTGTACCCGGGCAGGCGGCCTCCCGGCAACACGCTGCTGGTGGTCCAGCGGTTGGTCCGCGCGGAATTCCTGATCGAGATCGAGGGCATCGCCACCACCACCATCGAAAGGAACACCAGTGAGTTCGTCGGCTGATCAGATCACCTACCCCAGCGGCTGCCGCGTCGTCGGACTCGGCGCAATGAACGCTGACGACGCCAGCGATGCCGGCGGGTCATCCGGCGGGCTGCACCGGGGCACGTCCGTCTCCGCTGCCGGGGTCTGGATGGGGACCAGCGTTCTGCCCGCCGGCCACGATTCCGTGCTGCACCACCACGACGGTCAGACCACCATCGTGTGCATCATCTCGGGCTCGATGCGTTTCCTGGTCAACGGGCCCAACGGGCAAGAAGACTTCTTCGCGGGAGCCGGCGAGATCGCCGTCATTCCAGGCGGACTCGAGCACCGCGAACAGAACACCGGCGATGTGGACTGCGTCTGCGTCGTCGTCCGCGACAGCGAACAACCCACCGTCGTCAACGTCGGCACCCTCTAACTCGGCACCCTTAGTAAACACACGAAGGAACACAGCTGATGAACCCCCTGATCCCCGAAGTCCGTGAGATCCTCGCGGCACTCGACCGCACGTCTACCGACTACACCGAGGCCCGGACCATGCCCGCGTCGGTGTACACCTCCGAAGCCTTCTACGAGTTCGAGAAAGAGGCGATCTTCGCCCGGGAGTGGCTGTGCCTGGGCCACATCAGCCAGATCCCAGAGGAAGGCGACTACTTCACCATTCAGGTCGCCGACGAGCCGCTCATCGTGGTGCGCAGTGCCAACGGTGTGATCCGGGTGCTGTCGTCAATCTGCCAGCACCGCGGCTATCCGGTCACCGTCGACGGTGAGAAGGGCAACACGAAGCAGTTCCGGTGCGCCTATCACTACTGGGCTTACGGGCTGGACGGCAAATTGGTCGCTGCTCCCGAGATGAGCCGAAGCTGCCCGCTGGCCGAATTACGCGCCGAGACAGCACTTCCCGAGCTCAAGGTGGAGATCTGGTTCGGGATGATCTTCGCGAACATGGATCCGCAGGCCGAACCCCTGGCCCCCAGGCTCACCAAGTTGGCGCCCGAGATGGAGGCCTACGACGTCGGCAGCCTCACCGCGATCAATCATCTCGAATACAAGAACCAGCCCTGGAACTGGAAGGGCATGCACGAGAACGCACTCGAGCCCTACCACACGTCGTTCGTGCACATGGGCTATCACGACATCGCACCCGCCTCGATGGCTGAGTTCACCGAGTGGGACGACGCCGACGGCCAGGTCATGCATCCCACCAACTACCGCTACAAGGACGCCGGGTTCAACCCGACGGGCAAGGCCATCCTGCCGATCCTGCCCGGGCTCAACGACCTCCGTCGATCCCGGGTGATGTTCGCCTCGGTGCTGCCGACGGTATTCTTCGCCCTCAGCCCCGACCAGGTGTTCTACTTTTTGATCACTCCGGAGGCAGCAGGTCGGATGACGCTCCGGATGGCCTGGCTGTTTCCCGAGAGTTCGCTCAAGGCACCGGGATTCGAGTGGGCCTTCGAGATGCAGAACGCCGTCAATGCGGTCATCAACGATCAGGATGTCTACTCCAACACCCGCATGCAGGCCGGCCAGCAGTCCCGCTTCACCAAGCGTGGTCGCTACAGCTGGCAGGAGGGCACGTTGCCGCAGATGAACCGCTGGTTGACGTTGCGGTACCTGTCGTACGCCGAGCAGTTGGAGGCGGCGGCGGGCCGCACCGTCGCGGTCTCATGACCGAGGTGGCCGCAGTGACCGAGGCGGCACCGGTGGGACGGCCGATTTTCGCGGACCAACCACCGCGACCGCCGAGGCTGAAGAGGCCGTTGCGGCCGACAGCCTGGGGTACGGTCCGCATGCTGCTGTCACTGGTCTGGCCGCTGATCGCGGTTCTGGTTGCGTGGGCCTGCTGGGTGCGCCTTGCCGGCATCCCGCCGGCTGTCGCGCCCGACCCGGTTCAGGTTTTGGCGTATCTGTCCGGCAACCTGACGAGCCTGCTCGGCGATGCCTGGCACACCATGACCGTCGTCATCGGCGGGCTGGTGCTCGGCACCCTGGCAGGCGGGGTGATTGCCGGCCTGTCCTGGTTTTCAGATGTGTTGCGCGGCCTCATCAGTGGACCGGCGCTGCTGACGCAGTGCCTGCCGGTGGCGACGATAACCCCGGTGCTGGCCCGTATTTTCGGCTACAGCCAGACGACGATGGTGCTGATTGCGGCGATCATCGCGTTTTTTCCGGTGATGGTGTTCACCGCGACGGGCCTGCGTGCGACTCCGTCCGGCTCTGATGACCTGTTCGCGGTGCTGGGTGCCGGCCGGTGGCAACAATTCTGGCGACTCGCGGTGCCGGCCGCGCTGCCGCGGCTGCTGGTCGCCCTTGCAGTATCGGTTGTTGCGGCGGTGGCCGGTGCGATGTTGGCGCAGTGGGTGATGGGCACCGAAGGCCTGGGCTCCCGCCTCGTGGTGGCGCAGTCGTCGTTCCGCACCGCCGAAGCATGGGCCTGCTCCGTGGTGGCGATCGTCATCTCGGTCTTCCTGTACGGGGTGGTATCAGCGGTGAGCCGCCGCGTCGCCGAGCGCTTCGCATGATCTCTAACCATTGCCTACCGAGGAGCATCCCGTGCCCGCCAATCTGACCGCCTCTGCCGCAGGGCAACTCGCCGGTGTCGATGCGCCTTCCCGTGGCGCGCCGATCTCGCTGGATGCGGTCGGCAAGACCTTCCCGCTGCGGCGCGGGCGCCACGTGGAGGTGATCCGCGACGTCTCCATCGACATCGAGCGGGGCGAGTTCGTCGCGCTGATCGGTCCGTCGGGCTGCGGTAAGTCCACGATCCTGCGGATGATGGCATCGCTGGAGGCGCCGACCTCAGGCACAGTACGGGTGGACGGCAGCAAGCCCGGCGAACTGGCCGCCAAGCATCGGCTCGGCGTCGCGTTCCAGGACAACGCCCTGCTGCCCTGGTTGTCGGTCCGGTCGAATGTCGCCCTGCCGTACAAGGTGGCCGGGCGCCCCGTCGACAACGCCCGTGTCGACCAGCTGATCGACATGGTAGGTCTGCGCGGCTTCGAAAACGCCAGGCCCAAACAGCTTTCCGGTGGTATGCGGCAGCGGGTGTCGATCGCCCGGTCGATCGTCCTCGAACCCGACGTGCTCCTGCTCGACGAACCGTTCGGCGCGCTGGACGCCGTGACCCGGCGCCGGTTGAACATGGAATTGCAACGGATCTGGCTGGCGGACCCCGTCACGACGGTGCTCGTCACCCACGACGTCGACGAAGCACTGCTGCTGGCGGATCGAGTGATCGTGCTGTCGCCGCGACCGGGGCAAGTGCGAATGTCGAAGATTGTGCCGTTCGCTCGCCCGCGCACCCGAGAGGTGACTCGCACCCCCGAATTCCATGCGCTGGTCGACGAACTCACCGCCGAGCTGGACGCGCTGAGCACCGGGAGTGATGACGAGTGACCACTGGGCGCACGTCGGTCTCTGAACTCCGGCCGGCGGCCTTGGGCGTGCTGGGCATGGTGCTCATCGTGGCCGTCTGGCAAGCGGTCGCCGCGGCAAAGCTTCTCGGCACCGCGGTCGCACCACCCACCGCCGTGATCAAAGTTCTCGCTACTACCGCGCAGCGGTCACAACTGGTGACAGCGGCGTCGCAGACCGGTGCCGAGGCCGTAACCGGTTTCGCGGCCGGCTTTGTCGTGGCGACGCTGGCCGGTCTACTGGTCACCGCCGTCCGCCCATTGCGGCGTGGCGTGGATCAGTTGGCGACCGTCGAGAGTGCGATTCCGTTTGTGGCACTCGCGCCGATCTTGCTCGCGCTGTTCTCGCGCGCTCACCTGCCTGCGGCGATGGCAGCTACGACGGCCTTTTTTCCGCTGTACATCGCGATCGTGTCGGGGATGGCGGCCACCCCGCAAGCCATCGTCGACGTGCACACCGTGCTGGGAGCGTCACGCCTGACAACGCTTGTGCGGGCGCGAATTCCGGCCGGGCTGCCGGTGGTGGCCACCGGAGCGAAAGTTGGCGTTCCGCTGGCAATTGTCGGCGCGGTGATCGGTGAGTGGTTCGGCGCCAGCGCGGGTGTCGGCCCGGTGATGTTGGTTGCGATGCGCAACTATCAGATGCCGATGATGTGGGCGACGATGACGGTGACGGTCGCGTTGGCACTGGTGCTGTACGGGATCGCAGCAATGTTGGAATGGGTTGCGGTACAACGTTTTAGCCCGTGACACCGAATGGCTGCGGGCTTGTGGATCATATAATGTCTGCCGCTGGACCTCGTGTTCATGGCAGTGAGAGCAAGTTCAGTTGGTTCGAAAACGGCTGTCTATCAGTGATTTAAGCATCACAACCTGTCGATCTGAGTGGACGATTACGGCAGTACGTGTTTCACTTTTTATATGATCGGTCGGGTGCCCGGCCGTTCCGAACTCCAAAGGAGCGCACGTGTTACGCGACGAACTTCGCACCGTTGGCAACAACGGTTTGGCCCGGCGCAACTTCCTGCGCCTCGCCGGGTTGGGTGCCGCCGCGGCGGCGGCCAGCCCCTTGCTGGCGGCGTGTGGATCGTCGTCATCCAGCGGCGCCCAGGCGGTGTCGAGCGACGGCACCACCACGCTGTCGACGCAGCTGTCGTGGGTGGAGGACAGCAGCTTCTCCCCGCTGTATATCGCCGATTCCAAGGGTTACCTGAAAGCCCAGAAGGTGGCGCTCAGTCTGGTTCCCGGCGGCGCCGATATCGGTGTGATCGAAGGGATTGTCGCCAGTGGCGCCGCGCAGGTCGGCATTGCGACCGATATCACCAGCACCATCGCCGCCATCGCCGAGGGCAACCCGTTGATCGTCATCGGGGCGATCTACCAGTCCAACCTGAACGTTCTGATGTCCGATCCGAAGAATCCGATCACCAGCGTCAAGCAATTGGTGGGCAAGAAGATCGGCGGCAACCAGGGGGTGCAGACGAAGTTCGATGCGATGTTCAAACTCGCTGGGCTACAACCGGATTACACGTTCATCCCCACGGGTTACGGCCCCGACCCGCTGATCAACGGCGACGTCGACGCTCTCGCGGGATTCCTGACCGACGAGGTGCTGACCTATAAGGCGCAAGCCGGCTCGATGCCGGGTCTCCTGACCTTCACCGACGCGGGTCTGCCCGCCTACACCTCGCCGATCTTCACCACCACCGACACGTTGAAGAATCAGCGCGAGGCCCTCAAGGGGATGCTGACCGCGCTGAAGAAGGCCTGCGCAGACGATGTCGCCGACCCCGCCGCCGGCGCCAAGCTCGCGGTGGACCAATACGGCAAGAGCGCGAACCTCGATTTGGCGACGGAGACCGAGCACAACGCGGCGTACGTCAAGTACCTGTCAGGTCCTGACACCGAGAAGCACGGCTTCCTCTGGGTGGACCCAGGATTCATCGGTGGCCCCATCTTCAAGGGCATGCAGGCGTCGGGCCTGAAAACTCCCTCGGATGCCTCGAAGGTGGTCGACACCTCGCTGTTGGAGGAGATCCAGGCGTGACCGACTCAGGTGTCTTTCCCCCGGTCGTCGATCTGACCAGCCCGTCGGCACCCGAACTCATCGACGACGCCTGCCAGAGCGTCGGATTTTTCCAAGTTCTCGGGCACGGAATCCCGGCCAACCTGATGGACTCGGTGTTCGACGTGGCGGACCGGTTCTTTGCGCAACCGTTGTCCGACAAGATGTCCTGGGCGTCGTCCTCGCCCGAGATCGAGCGGGGTTACTCCGCCAAGGGGACCGAAGGCCTGGCCTACACCCTGGATCTGGAACAGCCGCCGGATCTTTTCGAAGCGCTCACCTTCGGCCGGGAGGACCTGCCCGACGACCCCGCCTTCCACACCACCGAGCATCATTTCTTCGCGCCGAACATCTGGCCGGACAACCCGAGCGACCTGCGGTCGACGCTGCTCGAATACCAGGACAATGCCCATCGGGTGGTGCGCCAGATAACGTCGGTGATGGCGCGGGGTCTTGGTCTGCAGAGCGACTACTTCGTCCCGTTCACCGACCATGCCGTCGAGGCGTTGCGGATCAATTACTTCGAGGGGCACCCCGGCGACACTGCGATGCCGAATCAGTTCGGGATCGGCCCGCATACCGATTACGGGATCGTCACGGTGCTACTCGCCGATCAGGAGCCGGCGTTGCAGGCATTCACCAAAGACGGGGAATGGCGCTACGTGGTTCCCCTTCCCGGCGCGCTGGTGGTCAACGTCGGTGATCTGCTGTCGCGGTGGACGAACGATCGCTGGCGTTCGACCCTGCACCGCGTCGTTCCGGTGTTGTCGACCGACAGCTCCATCCGTCGCCGACGCTCGTTGCCGTTTTTCCTCGAAGGCAACTTCGACGCCGTCATCGAGTGCCTGCCGACGTGTACCAACGCCGAGAATCCCCCGCGGTACGGGCCGATCAAGGGTGGCGAGCATGTCTACGCCAAGACGATGTCCGGGCGGCTGCTTGAAGCGGCAGGCGCGGAGTCGACGCTCGGGGACCGCGCGGGTGCGCTCGATTCCTGATCTACTTCCTGGAGTGAGCTAGCTCACAATCGGGTACCTTACGCGGGTTGGTTTTCCCGGCGTCGGAGGTCTCCATGAGCGCGGTACCCACTCTCAAGAAAGCACTGAGCCAGCGGCAGCTGACCATGATCGCCATCGGCGGCGTCATCGGCGCAGGTCTGTTCGTCGGCTCCGGCGTCGTCATCGGCGACACCGGCCCGGCGGTCTTCCTCACCTACGGCATGGCCGGCGTGCTGATCATCATGGTGATGCGCATGCTGGCCGAGATGGCGGTGGCGAACCCGACCACCGGGTCGTTCGCCGACTACTCCCGCAACGCGCTGGGGAACTGGGCCGGCTTCTCGGTCGGCTGGTTGTACTGGTACTTCTGGGTGATCGTGGTCGGCTTCGAGGCCATCGCCGGTGCGAAGATCGTGCAGTACTGGATCGACGTACCCCTGTGGATGTCCGCGTTGGTGTTCATGGTGCTGATGACCGCGACCAACCTGTTCTCGGTGGCGTCCTACGGTGAGTTCGAGTTCTGGTTCGCCGGTATCAAGGTGGCGGCGATCATCGCGTTCATCGCGCTCGGCGCTGCGTACGTCTTCGGGGTGTGGCCCGGCAAGTCGATGGACTTCTCCAATCTGACCAGTCACGGCGGCTTCATGCCGTTGGGCTTCGGCGTGATCACCGTCGG
>JBEVHL010000145.1:0-4462 GCA_040511255.1 Mycobacterium sp.
TGCCAGAGACACTCGGCTACTTCCTGGAATGCTCCTACCGGATGCACCCGGCGGTGTGCGCCGCCGTCTCCAAGCTGTCCTACGACAGCAGGCTGCTCTCCGTCGAAGGGGTGACCGCCGCCCGCCGGCTGCACGGGGAACCGGCGGGGGTGCGGGTGCTGCCCGTCGCGCACGACGGGAACTCCACCGACAGCCCGGAGGAAGCGGCGGCGATCGTCGAGGAGATCACGCGGCTGCTGCAGTTGGACTGGACCGACGAAGGTGGCACCCGCCGCCTGACGGAAGCCGACGTCCTGGTGGTAACGCCGTACAACGCCCAGGTTGGCATGCTGCGGCAGCATCTCGAAGCGGCCGGGCTGGACGCCGTCCGCGCGGGCACCGTCGACAAGTTCCAGGGCCAGCAGGCGGCGGTGGTGTTCGTCTCGATGACCGCCTCGTCGATCGATGACGTGCCGCGCGGAATCTCGTTCCTGCTCAACCGAAATCGACTCAACGTCGCGATCAGTCGGGCGCAGTACCTGGCAGTCATCGTACGGTCGACGTTGCTGACGGAGTATCTGCCGACCACTCCCAGCGGACTGATCGACCTCGGCGCGTTCCTGTCGCTGTCGGACTAGTCCTGCGGCGACGAATGTCGCCCGTAGCCGCTGACCTCGTCGGCGTCGTCGCGGTAATGCCGGGGCCGACGGTTGTCGACGGGCGGCCCCTCGGGCAGCTCATGCCGGGAGCGGCGGCCCGGCGTCGAGGCCTGCTCGTCGTCCGCCTCGGGGCTGCCGAACGCATATGACGTGCCATGGCGCTCGAAGAGATCGGCGAAGCTGTCCGACCAGCTGTCGATCCGATGGGCGAGGCGATCGAAGCCGTCGTTGACGTGCTCCTGGGGCTCGACCACGGGGGCAGGAACCGAACGGAACTGCCCGTCGTCCACGTGGAAGCCGTTGTGCGCGTGGCCGATCGGTTCAGCCACCGGTTTGGCATCATCCTCCAGCAGAGAGTGCCAGGATTCGACCGGGGCACTGTGCCACGCCTCCGCGGGAGCGGGTAGGGGATGTTCGACCCGGGTGGGCAGCGGAGAGGTGTCCCCGTCATCGCGGGTGGTCGCCGGTTCGGACGCCCGAGGCGGGGCCGGCTCCCGGTCGACGGTGTACTCGACGTAGTCGTCGTCATCGTCGACGTAACCGTCGTCGAACGCGGTGTCGTACCGGTACTGCTCCGCGTCCAAACCGGATTCGTCGTCGTCCCGGGCAGTGTCTGCGGCGCCGAACAGGTTCGGTTGCGAGGCGAACTCCCGCCGGAACGGACTGTCGTAGGAGGTGTCGTCGCGCACCAGCGGCAAGACCTCGGTGCGGTCCTCGTCGAACTCGGTGAACGCCTTACTCGGCACCAACGGCGCTGCTGTCGCGCGGCGCGCCTTGCCGAACCCCTGCAGGAACAGCGCCGCCACGATGCCGAACAGGGCGACGAACGCCGGCAGCAGCATGGACTGCGACAGCGCGGCGGAGAACGGTGCGTGCAGGAAGGCCGGCAACTGCTGCACGGAACCTTCACCCGCAGGCCGCGCCTGACCGCCGGGCATCTCGGCGCTGATCCGCGACGTCATGAACGCCGCCATACCTGCGCTGCCCAGCACCGAGCCCACCTGGCGGGTGGCGTTGAAGACCCCGGAGCCGGCGCCGGCCAGGTGTGGCGGCAGGTTACGGGTGGCCGTCGCGGCCAGTGGGGCGAAGATGAATGCCATTCCGACGCCCATCGCACCCAGCGGAAGCAGCAGGCGCCAGATCGGCGTCGTCGGCGTCATCTCGATCGACAGCCAGGTCATCGCAATGGCGAGCATGGAGAAGCCGAAGCCGATGATCGGCCTCGGATGAGCCCGGTCGACCAACTTGCCGACAAACGGCGCCAGCACCCCGCTGGCAATCGCCATCGGCGCGGTCAGCAACGCCGACCGGGTGGGCGTCAGCCCACACACCGCTTGGGCGTAGAACATCAGCGGCACGATCAGCGCGACGATCCCGAATCCGATGACGGCCGTCCCGACGTTCGCCAAGCTGAAATTGCGGTCGCGGAAGATCCCCAACGGAATCAGCGGTTCCCGTTTGTTGACCGCCTGCCAGTAGACGAAGACGGCCATCATCACCACACCGCCGGCGATCATCGCCCAGATCCACAGCGCCCAGGAGTGCGACTGGCCTTCCTGCAGGGCGAACACCACCAGGAACATCGCGATCCCTGACAGGACCACACCCAGCCAGTCGAATTGGTGGTTGGTGGTGGGCAGCACCGGGATCAGCCAGACGGCCAACCCGAGACCGATTACCCCGATCGGCACATTGACGAAGAAGATCCACTGCCAGCCCAGATGGTCGACCAGTACGCCGCCGGCCACCGGGCCGACCAGGGTCGCGACGCCTGCGGTGGCGCCCCAGACGCTCATCGCCACACCCCGGCGCTCGGGCGGGAAGATCCGGGTGATGGTCGACAGGGTCTGTGGCGTGAGCAGCGCAGCACCGATGCCCTGTACGACGCGGGCCGCGACCAGCGTCTCGATCGATCCGGACAGGCCACACCACAGCGACGCCAGGGTGAACACGGCCAATCCGATGATGTAGAGGTTCTTCGGTCCGAACCGGTCGCCGAGCCGGCCGGCCACCAGCAGCGGTACCGCGTAGGCCAGCAGGTACGCGCTGGTGACCCAGATGATCGCGTCGTAGTCGGTCTGCAGCTTGTCCATGATGGTCGGATTGGCCACCGACACGATGGTCGAGTCGACCAGAATCATGAAGAAGCCGACCAGCATCGCCCACAGGGCGTTCCACGGATTCGTCGTAATCTCCGTCGGCGCGGAAGATTTCGTCACGGTTTTGGCACCCGGTTTTCCGAGAGGTTTCTTCGTGGCCGGCCGCGAGCCGGATTTGTTGGCCGGGTTGCGGGCTTTGGCCGGATTGCGCTTGGGCGCTGTCATATCGCCACCTCGCTGCGGCCCTCGGGGATCGGTCGTGCGTACTGCCACCGCAGGCCCGAACCAGGCCGCGATTCCAGGCTGCGACTAGTTCGCCCGGAGTATTCGGGCCGACGATACGGACTCCCCCTGGGAAGCCACAAGCTGGCTCGGGCTACGCGGGCTCGGCCAGCAGGCCGTCGACGTGGGCCGGGTGGGGCACGGTCGGGCGGACCAGAAGCAACAACACCAGGGCGATGGCGCCGGTGACCGTCATGACCAGGGCCAGGGCCCGCTCGTCGTTGCCGAGCACCCCGACCAGCGGCGCGACGGCGGCGCCGAGCCCGAACTGCGCGGCACCCAGCAGGGCCGCCGCGGTGCCCGAGGCGTCCTGGTGCCGGGCCAGCGCCACCGCGGGGGCGTTGGGGATGACGAAACCCATCGCCCCGAGGATGACCCAGACCGGCGTGAGGAACCCGTACATACCGCCGAAGTGCGTCTCGGTGATCGCCACGAACACCAGGCCGGCCACCAGCGCCGCGACCAGCGCCCAGACCACGATTCGCTGCGGAGAGAACCAGCGCAGCAGCACCACGTTGAATTGCGTCGCACCGATCAGCGCGATCGCGCCCGCACTGAACACCACCGCGAAGCTCTGCTGGCTCAGCCCGTAATGGCCCTGCAGCACGAACGCGGCGCCGGCGATGTACGCGAACAGTCCCGCCATGCCCAGCGCGCCGACCAGCACCAGGATGACGAACTTCAGGTCCCGCAGCAGTTCGCCGTAGGTGCGCAGGATCCCGCGCACCTGCAGCGGTCGGCGATGCGGCGCCGGCAGCGTCTCCGGCAGCGCCAGCGCGGCCATCAGCAGCAGCAGGCCGGCCAAGACCACAAGTACGCCGAACACCCAGTGCCAGGACAGCTTCAGCAGGACGACCGCGCCCAGTGACGGCGCCAGCACGGGTACCACGCCCAGCACGAGCATCAGCCGGGACAACACGGCCGCGGCGTCGGACTCGTGGTACAGATCGCCGACCACTGCGACGGCGACGACCATCCCGGCCGCGGCGCCCATGCCCTGCAGACCGCGGGCGACGCTCAGCAGCTCGATATTCGGCGCCACCAGGCACAGCAGGGAGGCCACCATGTGCAGCACGATGCCTGCCATCAACGGGCGACGACGCCCCAGCGAATCGGACAGCGGCCCGACCACCAGCTGCCCGATCGCCAGCCCGGCCAGCGTCCCCGTCAGCGTCAACTGCGCCACCGACGACGTCACCGAATAGTCCTCGGCAATGCGCGGCAGCGCGGGCAGGTACATGTCGATGGTCAGTGGGCCCAGCGCCAACAGCGCGCCCAGGACCACGGTCATTTTTGCGCGGCTCGGAGCCGCCGGCTCAGTCGCTTGCTCGGTCACATTCGCCATCGTGGGGGCAGCGTTGTTCGCTGTCGGTGAACCGGAAGCCATGCCCCAGGTCAGCACGCGGGACGCCGAAATTCTTCCCGGGCAGCAATACCGTGACC
>JBEVHL010000146.1:0-2745 GCA_040511255.1 Mycobacterium sp.
GTGAGCGCGGCGGAACGCGCCGAAATCACTACAGACCGGGGCCCTGCGTCTTCAGTTCGTCCACTTCGGACATCGCGTTGCGCAGCTTGGCCAGCCATTCGTCGGCATGCTCGCCGACGAGCTTGACCGACCAGGCCAGGGCGTCGGAGCGGGATCGCGCCACGCCTGCGTCGACCAGGGTGTCGAGCACCTGACGTTCGGGCTGGCGCAGCCGGGTCATCACCGGGACGGCGATGTGGGTGAACAGGACTCGTTCTGTTCCTTTGTCGGACGCTACCTCGACTCCCCAGGAGACCTTGCGGCCGAACTTGTCCTGAGCTTCGTCGGCGATGTGGATGCGCTCGGAGCGGGTGTCCTCACGGAAGCGGGAGACGCGCCCGGAGGCCCTGGCCTCGGTCTCGTCACTTTCCGGGTCGGGCAACCGTCCGATGACGGTGATCTCTTCACGGTCGACTACGACGGTGGGGTCACCGGCGAACCAGCTTTCAGGTAGCCGGCCGGCGAACCACTCGCTGACGTCTGCGGGTGTCACGTTGGCCGACGTGCTGCCTCGGCCGTGTCCATGGTGTTGGTGTCTCATGATTACATGATTACACCGTTACAACACTGGTAGGGCGCCGTTCACCACCGGCGAACGCCGACGCGGTCAGCGTTTGAGCAGTAGCGCCGCGCCCCCGGCGGCCACCAGCGCAATCAGCAGGAGCACCGCCCAGCCGGTGCCGGCCAACCACCAGACCGCGCCGAGCGCGACGATGGCCGGCGACGCGACGAACAGCGCCATTCCTGGGTGCTGCTTGACGACGGCCAGTGCGCTCTGCGCCCGCCGGCGATCGATTTCTTTGCCCGACATGTGACAAGAATGCGTCGTCCCTGCATGATCGGCAATGACCGCAACGGTGCGACGCGAAGGAGCAAACGGTGACTGGACCTGGACCTGGCAGCTGGCAACCGGATCCCGAAGGGCGCTACGAGCACCGCTGGTGGGACGGGCAGAGGTGGACCGATCAGGTGTGGAATCAAGGCCAGATCGGCCACGCGCCCCTGGGCGGCGCACCCGCCCCGCAGGCGGCTCCCGAACCCCAGAGCCCGCAGGCCTCGGTACAGGGTGAACAGCAGGACACCACCGGTCCGGTTTCGCAGGGCGACGGCTTCTCCGGTATCACCGGCGATCTGGTGGACGGGCGCTTCAGCGAAAAGGAGGCCAAGCCGATCGCGAACCAGAACGCCAAGCTGCTGCGGGTGCGCCTGGGCGAACCGTTCATGGCGCGGCAGGGCTCGATGGTCGCCTATCAGGGCAACGTCGACTTCGCATTCGAAGGTGGCGGCGCGTCGAAGTTCCTCAAGAAGGCCTTCACCGGCGAGGGCTTGCCGCTGATGCGCTGCCAGGGCCAGGGCGACGTGTTCCTGGCCGAGCAGGCCCACGATGTGCACCTGCTGAACCTGAATAATTCGGGCTTGTCGATCAGCGGCAAGAACGTGCTGGCCTTCTCGACCAGCCTGGACTGGAACATCGAGCGGGTGAAGGGCGGCAGCATGGCAACGGGCGGGCTGTTCAACACCACCTTGCGCGGCAGCGGGTGGGTGGCGCTGACCACCGACGGGCCCCCGGTGGTGCTCAATGCAGCAGAAGCACCCACGTTCGCCGACACCAACGCCGTGGTGGCGTGGTCGGCGAACCTGCAGACCGCGCTGAAGACCAGCTTCAAGGCAGGAGCTTTGATCGGCCGCGGGTCGGGCGAAGCGCTGCAGGTCAGCTTCCACGGCCAGGGTTTTGTGATCGTCCAGCCTTCCGAGGGCATCCAGACTCCTGCGGCCCAAGCCCGGGGGTGACCCGACCAATTTGGGGCTCAGACGTCCGGGCGGCCTCCTACCGCGACCACGCCGGGCTGATCTACGACCAGGGACCGTCGACGTTCGAAGACCTGATGGCGGGCACCGAGGTCTGGACCGATCGCACCTTCCTGGTGTACGGCGCGCGGCACATCAGCTTCGCGCAATTTCGCGCCGCCGCGCAGGCGGCCAGGACGCATCTCGCCGACATCGGCGTCCGCCCAGGTGAGCGGGTGATGGTGTTCGGCTACAACAGTCCGGAATGGATCGTCGCGCTGTGGTCGCTCTGGCTGGCAGGCGCGGTACCCGTGCTGGCCAACCGCTGGTGGAGTGCGGCCGAAATCGCCCACGCTGTCGATCTTTTGGCCCCCAGCCACATTCTGTCCGACACGACGCTGGGCGTCGACACCCCGACCAGTGCACTCGGCGAGATCCGCGCGACGTTCGACGCCGACACCGTCGTGCCACGTCCGGCAATCGTCTCCGACCCCGACGCTCCCGCCCTGATCTTGTTCACCTCAGGCAGTTCGGGAATGCCGAAAGCCGTTGAGCTGGCCCGGCGTTCGGTGATCGCGAACCAGCAGGACATCCTGGTGCGCAGCGGCCGGCTACCTCACCTGCTCGATGACGGCTCCCGGCAGGTGGTCAGCCTGGCCACCACCCCGATGTTTCACATCGGCGGCCTGTCGAGCTTGCTGACCCACTTCCTGACGGGCGGCAAGATCGTGATGGCCGAAGGTCGCTTCGATCCACTCCAGATCCTCGGCTTGATCGAGCGTGAACGCATTCAGATCTGGGGTGCGGTGCCCACCATGGCAATTCGCATTCTCGAGCACCCCGACTTCGAGTCGTTCGACCTGTCCAGCCTGCGGTCCTGGCCGTTGGGCGGCGCGCCCGTCACCACCGCACTGCTGG
>JBEVHL010000147.1:0-5779 GCA_040511255.1 Mycobacterium sp.
TCATCGAAGAAGCGGCCGATGTACCAGCGTTCCCGCCCATGAGTCAGGTATACCGCGATGTCCGGATTCGCGTGAAAGCTGAATTGCCACGCCGATTTCTCCGCCATCCGTTGCTTGTAATACGTGGTTCCCGGCAACGGAGCTTCCATGAATGTCACGCTGCACACGTCCGCCCGGTACCGCAGGGCGTAGCTCAGAGCCAGCATCGAACCCAGATCGTGGCCAACCAGCGAGACCGGTTCGTCAATCCCCAGAGCCTCGTGTACGAGGGTGTGAATGTCACCGGCCATGGTCCATTTGTCGTATCCGTCACGGGGCTTGCTGGATGCCCCTGCTCCGCGATAGTCGGGCATGATCACGCGATAACCCGCGGCCGCCAACGGCATCATCACTTTTCGCCACTCGTACCGCGTTTGCGGAGCTCCGTGCAGTAGCAGCACCGTCTTGTCCGGCGCAGGAGGGGCGGCGACGGTGTAGCCGATACGAACAGAGTGATCCGGGTCGACCCAGACCCGCCCGTGATGAACTTCGACATCGCGCGAGGACGTCATGCCTGTGGGCCTTTCTTCAGTGGAGCGGATCGAAGATGCTCCGCATCACGTGTGTGGTGTCGGTGAAGTTCTCCACGTCGGCCATCACGCGTTCGGTCCCGGGCGAATCGAGTGCCCGGTCGACGTCGCCGGCTTCCGCGAACCGGTACACCCCGACCGACATCCAACCGTCGCCATCCCCCACGGGATAGAAGGCCTCGACGGCCTGAAGGCCATACCGTCCCCAGCATTCCATCGCCAACGCGAAGTGCTTGGTGGCGTAATAGTTTCGGTCGAACCACGTGCTGGCGTCACCGGCGCACACGACGATCATCTTGGTCAACGAGGTACTCCCGTCGTCTATGTCGGTTGGGCTGCGGCGGTCAGGGTTTCGACCTCGGCCGACGACAACGTCAGCTGGGCCGCGGCAAGGTTCTCCTCGAGGTGCGTCACCCGAGAGGTGCCAGGAATGGGCAGCATGACCGGTGACGTCTGTAGGAGCCAGGCGATGGCCACCTGCGCGGGCGTGTTGCCGTGCTGGCGAGCCACTTCGGCGAGGGCGTCATGGGCCTTGTCGAGGCCACCCTGGGCGACGGGAGCCCACGGAATGAAGCCGATACCGTCGCGGTCACACACGTCCAGAACCGCCTGGGCGCTGCGGTCGATGACGTTGTATCTGCTTTGCACCGTGACGATTTCGGCGATCTGACGCGCCTCGGCGAGCTGTTCTGGGGTGATCTGCGACAGACCGATCGACACGATCTTGCCCTCGTCCTGCAGCGCCTTGAGCTCGCCCACCTGATCTGCCAGCGGCACCTTCTCGTCGATGCGGTGCAGCTGAAACAGGTCGATCTGCTCGAGCTTGAGCCGGCGCAGACTCATCAGAGCCTGCTGACGCAGGTACTCCGGCCGTCCGACCGGTGGCCACGCTGCCGGGCCAAGACGTTTCGGGCCGTCCTCGGTGTCGATCACGTCAGGGCCGTTGCGGGTCAGACCGGCCTTCGTCGCGATCACCACGTCGTCGGGATACGGGTAGAGCGCCTCGCTGATGATCTGCTCGGCGACGAAAGGACCGTAAGAGTCGGCGGTGTCGATGAATTGGACGCCCAACTCGACAGCGCGACGGACCACGGCGATGCACTCGTCGCGATCGATGGGTTCGCCCCAGATCCCCCGGCCCGTGAGACGCATCGAGCCAAATCCGAGCCGGGTTACAGTCTTTCCGCCAATTTCGAACGTCCCCGCGTTGGCGATCGTCGAAGTCATGGATGGTTCTCCTTCACTGTGTGGTGGTTGGGTGTGGTGCTGTACTTGCGGTCGTCATACGTTGTGACCGCCGTCGACGTTCAGATTCGCACCGGTCATGTAGCTGGATTCGGGGCCTGCCAGGAAGCTCACCACGGCGGCCACTTCACTGGTCTGCCCGTAACGCCCGAGCGCTGTCACACCCTTGAGGGTCGCGGCGAAATCGCTTCCGTCCGGGTTCATCTCGGTGTTGATCGGACCCGGCTGGACGTTGTTCACGGTGATGCCGCGCGGACCCAGATCGCGGGCCAGCCCACGGTTGAAGGAGGACACCGCTCCCTTGGTCATCGCGTACACCGACAGTTCGGGAACCGGGACCCGGTCGGCGTTGATGCTCCCGATATTGATGATGCGCCCACCGTCGCCCAGATGTTTGAGCGAGCTGTGGGTTGTCCAGAACGGGCCACCGATGTTGATCGCCACCAGCCGGTCATACTGCGCCTGGGTGAACTCTTCGATCGGCACTTTGAATATGATGGCGGCGTTGTTCACCACGATGTCCAAGCCACCGAGTTCAGCGACGGCGGTGTCGACGGCGGCCGCAGCCTGCGTCGGATCGGCAGCGTCGGCCTGGATCGCCACCGCCTTCGCGCCGTTCGCGGTCACTTCGGCGAGAAGCTGGTCAGCCTCCGCCTTCGACGCCGAATAAGTGAAGGCCACCGCGGCGCCGTCGGCGGTCAGCCGCCGCACGATCCCCGCTCCGATGCCCCGCGATCCCCCGGTAACTAGTGCCCGTCGTCCGGTCAGTGTGGTCATGGTCAGTGCTCCTGGTAATTACGAACCGATATGTTACTTAGTACACTGTGGTCAGAGGGGTTCGCAAGAGTTTTCTCCGAACGTGGGCGGACCTCACTAGACAAGGGCGGTGCGATTTGACGGTGGGACGACCGCGAGAATTCGACCCTGACCAGGTTGAAGACGCGGCAATGAAACTGTTCTGGAAGCACGGTTTCGACGGGGTCTCGATCTCCGACGTGACGGCCGTGACCGGAGTGAACCGGCGCAGCATTTACGACGAGTTCGGCTCCAAGGAGAGGCTGTTCATGCGGGCTGCGGAGCGCTACCTCGCGGGGCCGAGCGGCTACCTGACTGAGGCGCTGACCCGGCCGTCGGCCCGTGAGGTCGCCGAGGCCATGGTGCACGGTGCCGCCGACCTCGTCAGCGGCCCCATCCTCGGATGCCTCACTACCGTCGGCGAAGCCCCCGGTCTGGCCGAGGTGCGGGAAGCGGTGGTGCGCCGACTCGCCGAACGATTCGACGCAGCGGTCGCCGACGGCGAGCTGTCCGGTGTCGACACACTGGTGTTGGCGCGCTGGATTGTTGCTGTAGGCCAGGGTATTTCGGTGCAAGCCCGCAGTGGGGCCAGTCGCGCCGAACTTTTCGCCGTAGCCGACCTGGCAATGGCGGGATGGCCGGGAACCTGATTGGGTGACGGTCGGTCAGCTCAGGGCGAACGCGGTGTTCAAGCGACAAACTCCTGGCTAACGTGATCACAATGGTCGTCACGAGCGAAGTGACCTACGACGTCGACGAACTGACGATGGTCGCCCACTTGGCGCGCCCCGACGGCACGGGTCCATGGCCGTCAGTGCTCATCGGACATGACGGAATCGGTCTCGATGACTATCAACGCGGCCGCGCCGACATCCTCGCCGAGCATGGCTACCTCGCTCTCGCAATGGATTACCACGCCGGCCGGACGTTCTTCGGTGACCCGCAAGCGATGCTGGCGCGGGTCATGCCCATGATGGCTGACCCCACCCGCATGCAAGCCATTGGCCGTGCTGCGCTCGACGCTCTGCTCGCTGTGCCCGGCGCCGACCAGGACCGGCTCGCGGCCCTCGGATATGGTGCCGGCGGCCGAATCGTGTTGGAACTGGCCAGCGCGGGAGTGCCCTTCAAGGCACTCGCCGCGATCCATCCAGGCTTGCCAGCCGCCCGCACGGACGATTGGCTGAACGTGAGCGGAGCCTTCTTGCTCTGCACGGGCTCGGAAGACCCGCTCTGTACACCCGACCAACTGTTCACGTTCACCAGCGCGCTTCAGGACGCCGGAGTCGATTGGCGCGTAACGGTTTACGGTGGGGCGAAGCACGCCTTCTGGGCCGCGCCGACGCATCCTGACGGCTCATTGACCGGGGGCGCTGCCCACGTGATGGCTACCGTGCCCGGTGTGGGACACCACGCGTTGCACGCGACCCGCGCGTGGCAGGCGGTCCTAGACCTGCTCGATGAGACGATCGGATCTTCGTCGCCTCGGTAAAGCAGCCGTGGGACCTTTACGGTGCCTAGAACTCGAAGAGATTCTCACGGAGGTACGCCGAGCTGTACTCCTGCCGAACCAGGCCACGGCGCTGCAGCGCTGGCACGAGTCCGTCGGTGATCGTGCTGAACGAGTGGCGTGTAAGCGCGTCCTGGTTGAACAAGAAACCGTCCCCGCCGACATGCTGCATGATTTCGTCGAGTTGGGCGGCAACTGAGTCGGGGGAACCGATCAACTCCGGTGTCGCCTTTTCGACGAGGACCTCTCGGAGGGTCCGGGAGCCGGCGCGGGCCAGGAACCCATCGAGGACGCTGCGGTGGCCGTTCGTGTGGAGATCCGCGCTCTGCTCGGAGACGGGTCGATCCAGGTCGAGGCGGCTGAAGTCGATATTCGTGGTGAAGCCCATCATCGCCAGCTCGCTTTCCGGATTCGCCATCGACGCCGAATGCTCCGCGTCGAACTGGCGCTGAGCGTCGTCGTCGGTCGCGCCGACGGTAACGTCCACCAGGAAAAGAACTTTGACGTCGTCAGGGGCGCGACCCTGCTCGACGGCCCGGGCACGAACGTCGTCCCGGTACTCCTTCATCTGCTCCGGTGTGCGGACGTAACCGATGATCGTGTCAGCCCACTTCGAGGCGAACTGCCGGCCGGCCGGTGATCCGCCGGCCTGAACCTTCACGGGCAAACCTTGCGGGGAACGCGGCACATTGAGCGGGCCACGCGAGGAGAACCACTTCCCCACGAAGTTGATCGGATTGACCTTCGTGTGATCGGCGTAGGTGTTGGTCGCAAAGTCCTCGACGATGGCATCCGGCGCCCAAGATTCCCACAGCTGGGTCACCAGGTCGGCGAACTCGTCCGCACGCGCGTAGCGCTCCGCATGCAACGGCAGGGCGTCGCGCCCGTAATTCTGGGCGGCGCGGTCGGAACTGCCGGTGACGATGTTCCATCCGGATCGACCGTTCGACACCTGGTCCAAGGTGGCGACCAAGCGCGCCAACAGATACGGCGGATATTCGCTGATCGACAGGGTCGGCACCACGCCGAGGTGGCTGGTGGCCTGGGTCAGCAGGCTGGCGAGAACGGCCGGGTCCCCCTTGGGAACCATCGTCGCGTTCTTCAGGTACGCCTCCGAAGTCCCGCCGTAGCCGTCCGGTACAAACGATGAATCCTCCAGCAGGATGTAGTCGAACCCGGCTCGTTCGAGTGAACGGGCGAGGTCGATGTAGAGGGCGGGGGCGTTGAGGTGCCGACCACCTACCCCGGCCCACGCTGAATTCCACGTCTGCACCTTGAAGCCGTTGAGGAACCAGGCGAGATGAAACGGGTTTGCGGACATGTCGAACCCTCCAGAGACTCGGTTGCAGTCCGCAGCTGGCGGATTGGTCAGTGTGCACTCAAGCCCGTCGCCGTATCGGTACTGGGTCGATTCCGTAAAGCGCGGATTACGCGCGTGTGCCCAGTGATGCTGGGCAGGGAGCCAACGCACCAACTTGAAGTTTCTGCAGCTGTGGTCGAGCCGCCAGACAAGCAGTCGTCTGGCGAATTAACCACCAGCACAGCGCTTCTCGTGTCCAGCACTCCCCCATCCCTGCCGCGGTCGCTCGCTACGGTGCTCCGCATCGCTGGGCTCAGCCGTCGGCGGTGTGAACCCCTCCATTTCCGCTGCGGTGCAGGACTT
>JBEVHL010000148.1:0-20457 GCA_040511255.1 Mycobacterium sp.
TGCAACCTCGGTGAGGACTCGGCCACCGTGCCCGTCGCCGGCGAGGTGGTACTGGCATGGGGCACCCCGGCAGTCGAGGCGGGTAAGACGACGGTGGCCGGGCAGTCCTTCGCGGTGCTGCGCAACTGATCCCGAGGTTGTGGATAGCCGAATACGAACCTCGGCTGCTTGCCGCAGGCTTCGGGCATGGCAAGCCCATACCCACCTCCGCCCATCGACACCGCCACCGATCCGGTCCACTCCGTGGCCGATCTGTGTGAACGCTGGCGCGCCCTGATGGGCCCGCTGGGATTCGGTGACCGCCTGCTGTGGTTCGCCTTTGTCGGCGCTGACCGACGAATGCTCAAGGTGCTGAACCACATTCCGATTCCGCCGTCGCCGAGACCCAGTTTCTGTGATGAGCTGTTCGAGCCGCTGCGCCACGTGCTCGACGACTTCGAGCCCGGCGCCACGGTGGCGCTATTGCTGACCCGGCCCGGGCGCGGCGCACTCTCGAACGCGGACCGTCGGTGGGCGGCGGTGCTCACCGACGCCGCACGTCGGTTCGACGTTCCGATCGAGGCGATCTTCCGGGCCAACGACTCCGCGCTGGTGCTCGCCGAGCCCCGGTGGAGCTAGTTGTGCATCGGCTTGAGCAGTGCTGTGAACATGCGTCGGGCCGGGGGTCGCACGGCGCCCCGGCCCATAGGCTCGCGCTGTGGCACCTAACGGCTTGACCGGATCAGCCCTCGTCGATCGCAAGACTTCGGCTGACAAGCCGCTCCGCCCAATGGATATCGCCCTCGGCTTGATCGGCACCCGGTCGGCGCTGGCGCTGTTGCAGGCGGCGTTCTGTGGCGCGCGGCGCTATGAAGAACTCATCGCCGAGGCTGGTGTTTCGACGATGATCGGCGCGGCCAGGCTGCACGAATTCGTCGACGCCGGGCTGATGACCAAACGGCCGTACAAGTCCAAGCAGCGCACCCGCCAGGAGTACGTGCTCACCGAACTGGGGCTGCGTTGCCTGCCCGTGGTGGTCGCGTTGATGGAGGTAGGGGTGGCGATCGATCCGGCCTCCGCAGACTCGCGACTGTTGCACGCGGGCTGCGGGTCGCCGTTCGTCCACGACGTGCAGTGCGCTGCTGGACATCCGGTTTCGCCACCGCCGGGCAACCACCGGGTGGCGTACCTGCCGTGAGGTCGGCGTTCGATGTGCGAAACCTGGGAGTTCCCCTGCCAATTCGCTGTGCATACCGCTGGACTATGGATTACCTAACCTCGGTAAGCCTAGCCTTGCCGTAGTCGCCCGGGCTCCGGGTCTTCGGGAAGGAGCCGGCCTGCAAGGGATCTTTGTCGGCACCTTCCTGATCGGTCTGCGCGAGGGTCTCGAAGCCACCCTGATCGTCAGCATCGTCGGTGCGTTCCTGCGCCGAAATGGCAAATCCGTGCGCCCGATGCTTGCTGGAATAGGTGTCGCCGTCGTCGTGAGCATTGCGGTGGGCGTGGGTCTGGACGCACTGTCCACCTCGCTTCCGCAGGTGCAGCAGGAGATGCTGGAAACAGTCATCGGAGTGGTCGCGGTGGTCTTCGTGACGACCATGATCATCTGGATGAACCGCAATGCCCTCGGACTCAAGGGCGAGCTGGAAAGTGAAGCAGCGCAGGCGATCAACAGCGGCGGCTCGGCGGCGCTGGCGACCATGGCCTTCCTCGCGGTCCTCAAAGAGGGCTTCGAGACTGCGGTGTTTCTGCTGGCCGCCGCCCAGGCCACGCACGGCAGCCGGTGGGCGGCCCTGTTCGGCGGCGTGGCAGGGATCGTCGTGGCCATCGGGATCGGAATCGGCATCTACTTCGGCGGCCTGAAGGTGAACCTGGGCCGCTTCTTCCGGGTCACCGGCGTCTTCTTGATCTTCATCGCCGCCGGCCTGGTGACGGGCGCACTGCGCACCGCACACGAGGCCAGCTGGGTGAACATCGGCCAGCAGCAGGTGTTCGACTTCTCATCCTGGATGCCGGCGAAATCACTACTGGGCGCATTGATCACGGGCATGTTCGGCATCCCCAGCGATCCACGCTCGATCGAGGTGCTCGGCTGGCTGCTCTATGCCATACCGGTTGTCGTGGTCTTCGTATGGCCCAGCAGCCTCGCCGCCACCGCCCGGGCCCGCCGGAACCTGCTGGGCGCCTTCGCGATCGGTCTGGTGGTAGCGGCGAGCGCCCTGGCCCTGCTGGTACCCGCCGCCGGGACGACACCGCCAGGGCCCACCCGGGCAGCAGTGCGGGCCGACGGCAGCACGGTCACCGTGGCGTTCGCTGCCAACGGCCAGACACCGAGCCTGGCGGTCGGGGCGGCTGCCCCAATACCGCTCACCGCAGCGGGCACCACCTCTGTGGCCGGCGTCGAAGCGCAGGTGTGGCAGACCCGGACCGCGGCGGGTCCCGGGCTGACGTCGACGACGACGACGCTGCGGGAGCTGGCCGACCTCACCGGCGGCAGGCTGCCCGTCGGCCTGGGCAGTTCCCGAACCCCCGGTCCGTTCGGGGTGTCGTGGACCGCGACCACGTCGTACAACGTTGTCACCGAGGGTGATTCGCTGATAAGCGCGCAGTCCGAGAGCAACCGCATCGCCGTGCTGACCGGCGGCGGCATCACCGGGACCAAGACCGTGAGCCTGGGCAGCCTCGGTGATGACTGGGCCACGGCGCCGGCCGAGGACAGCGCGATCGACGCCGCGATCGGTCATGCCGCGCAGGACCGCGCCGAACGCGCACTGTGGCGCGTCTGGCTTCCCATTCTGCTGGCCGCTGCCGCGGCTGTCACGGCCGTCGCCGCAGTGCGGGCCGGCCGCTACTCCCCCACAAATGAAGAAAGGCAACACAATAACGATGAACCTCTCCCACACCCGAACGAGATCGGTGTCACGTAGCTTTCTGCTCAGTGCTCCGGCATTGGCCGCCGCTACCGCGCTGGCGCTGAGCGGTTGCGGCTCCCACAGCGACACAGCCAAGAGTGCCCCGTCCTCGAGCGGGAGCAGCGGAGGCGTCAACACGGTCAACGTGACGATGGCCAACGATTCCGGCAAGGACACCTGCTCGCTCGACACCCCCAGCGCCCCGGCCGGACCGGTCACGTTCAAGGTCACCAACACCAGCGCGCCCGGTATCACCGAGATGGAGCTGATCAAGGACCAGCGCATCGTCGGAGAAAAGGAGAACCTCGCCCCCGGCTTGGACCCGGTGTCGTTCACGGTCAGCCTCGACGGCGGACCCTACAAGGTCTACTGCCCGGGTGCGGGCAGTGAATACACCGATTTCACCGTGACCGGTCAGGCTGCGGCCGCGCCCAGCGGAACGGTGCAGACCATCATGTCCGACGGCACCAAGAGCTACGCCGGCTACGTCGTCGACCAGGTCAACCAACTCGACGCGGGTGTCAAGGCACTCGACGCCGCCGTGCAGTCGGGAAACATCGCGCAGGCCAAGGTCGAGTACGCCAAGGCCCGGCCGTTCTACGAGCGGTCCGAAGCCAATGTCGACGGTTTCGTACTGCCCGGCTTCGCCGTCGACGACAACGCAGGCAATCTCGATTACCTGATCGACATGCGGGAGTCGACGCCGGTGGACGCCAAGGTGGGCTGGAAGGGTTTCCACGCGATCGAGCGAGATCTGTGGCAGGGCAACGCGATCACCCCCGCCACCAAGGCACTCAGCACCGAATTGGTCGGCAATGTGGGCAAGCTCGTCGCGATCGTCGGGCCGCTGCAGTACAAACCGGAGGATCTGGCGAACGGTGCGGCCGATCTGATCGAGGAGGTGCAGAACACCAAGATCACCGGTGAGGAAGAGGCCTACAGCCACATCGACCTGGTGGATTTCGCCGGCAATGTCGAAGGCGCACAACAGGCTTACGCCGCGTTGCGGCCCGGCCTGCAGAAGATCGACGCCAACCTGGTGACGCAGCTCGATCAGCAGTTCCAGACCGTGCTGACTTCCCTCGACGGCTACCGGGATCCCGCGGCGCCCGGTGGGTACCAGGTGTGGACGCCGCAGCTGCAGGCCTCCGACGCACCCAAGCTGACCGCGGTCATCCAGCCACTGCACGACAGCCTGTCCACCGTGGCGGCCAAGGTGGTTGCGGCCAACTGATGCCTGACGACGCGCTACCGGATACCCCCGCTGCGGCGGGGGTATCCCGGCGCGGCATGCTCACCGGCGCCCTGTTGGCCGGGGCGGTCGGCGCTGCCGCCGGTGGTGGGGTCGGCTGGGCGATGGCGCCGGACTCTCACCGCGGGGATGATCTGGTGGATCTGTCCACCAGCTACCCGTACTACGGTCAATCGCATCAGGGTGGGGTGGCGACCGAGCCGCAACGGCACTGCGTATTCATGACGTTCCGGTTCGCCGACTCCGCCGACCGTCGCACCCTGCAGAGCCTGCTGGCCCGCTGGTCGGCGGCCGCCGCCGTTCTGCAACAAGGGAATCCGATCGGTGCGGTCCAACCCGATGTCGAGGTGCGCCCGCCTGCCGACACCGGGGAGGCCGTCGGGCTCAGCCCCGCCGCCCTCACCGTGACGGTCGGGCTCGGTCCGCAGGTGTTCGGCGAACGGTTCGGGTTGAGCAGGTTTCGTCCGGCGCTGTTCACCGACCTACCCCGACTCAACGGTGACAATCTCGACCCGAAACTGACCGGCGGCGATCTCAGCGTGCAGGCGTGCGCCGACGATCCGCAGGTCTGCTACCACGCTGTGCGCAACCTGGCCCGCCTCGGCCGCAGCATCGTCCACCCGTCGTGGGCGGTGCTGGGTTTCGGTCGGGCCTCTGCCGGGCCCGGCCAACAGACCCCACGAAACCTGTTGGGCTTCAAGGACGGAACCCGCAACATCGCCACCGATGACGACTACCGGAAGTTCGTCTGGATCGACGGCGGGGACCAGCCGTGGCTTGACGGCGGGACCTATCAGGTGGCGCGCAAGATCCGCATGCTGATGGAGACCTGGGACACCGACCGGGTCGGGAATCAGCAGCGGATCTTCGGCCGGCACAAGGAGATCGGGGCTCCGCTGACCGGGACCGCCGAATTCGACACCCCGGACTTCACGGCTCGCGACGCCGCCGGTCAGCCGGTGATCGACCCGTTGTCACATGTCGCGCTGGCCGCTCATGAACACAACGACGGCATCATGATCCGGCGCCGGTCCTACAACTACACCGACGGGCTCGATGACAACGGTCAGCTGAATGCCGGCCTGCTGTTCCTGTCCTACCAGAACGATCCGCGCCACTTCGTCACCATCCAAAACCGGCTGGGCGCACACGATCTGCTCAACGAGTACATCCGCCATATCGGCTCGGCGATCTTCGTGGTGCCACCGGCGCCCGCGGCGGGCCACTACCTCGGCCAGCCGCTGTTCGCCTGATCTCAGGTCAGATAGCGGTAGACCGGTGAGCCCGGCTCCAGGGTTTCGACGTGCATATCGGAGGCATCCATCCGCTCCAACAGCCCGTCGTAATCCGCGGCGGAGCCCAGTTGGATCCCGACCAGCGCCTCACCGGTTTCCCGGTTGTTGCGCTTGACGTATTCGAACAGCGTGACGTCGTCGTTAGGACCGAGCACCTCGTCGAGGAAGCGGCGCAGGGCGCCGGGCTCCTGCGGGAAATCGACCAGGAAGTAGTGCTTGAGGCCCAGGTGCACCAGCGACCGCTCCAGCACCTCGCCGTAGCGGGAGACGTCGTTGTTGCCGCCGGAGATCAGGCAGACCACCGTCGAGTTCGGTGCGATGGCGCCGTCGCCCGCGGCCTCCAGGAGTCCCGCGACCGACAACGCGCCCGCCGGCTCGGCGATGATGCCTTCGTTCTGATAGAGGTCCAGCATGGCCGTGCAGACGGCGCCCTCGTCGACCGTCGTGATCGACACCATGTCGCCGGCGGCCGACAGCGCCGCGAACGGCAACGCCCCGGCCCGCGCGACCGCCGCGCCGTCGACGAACTGGTCGACATTCTCCAGGGTGACCGGCGCGCCTTCGGCCAGCGCCGCGACCATCGCGGCGGCGCCCGCCGGCTCGACGCCGAGGATGGCGGTGCCGGTGGTGCGCGAGGCCAGATAGGTGGTGATGCCACTGATGCAGCCGCCACCACCGACCGGCACGATGACCAGATCGGGCTCGCGGTCCAGTTGGTTGAGCAGTTCGACGGCGATGGTGCCCTGGCCGGCCATGGTGCGCAGGTCGTCGTACGGCGGCACCAGCGTGGCGCCGGTCCGCGCGACATCCTCGCGCGCGGCCTCGGCCGCCAGATCGTAGGTGGCGCCGCCGACGAGCAACTCGATGAACTCACCGCCGTGATAGCGGATGCGGTCCCGTTTCTGCTTCGGCGTCTTGGCGGGCACATACACCCGGCCGTGGATGCCCATCGAACGGCAGGCCAGCGCGAAACCCTGCGCGTGGTTGCCCGCCGACGAACACACCACGCCCGCGGCGATCTCTTCGGGGGTGAGCTGCATCAACAGGTTGTAGGCGCCGCGGAGCTTGTAGGAGCGCACCACCTGGAGGTCTTCGCGCTTGAGATACACCTGCGCACCGGTGGCCTGGGAGAGCCGGTCGCTGTACTGCAGCGGGCTCAACGCCACGACACCTGAAATCCGCTCGGCCGCCACGTCGATATCGGCGGCGGTCAACGGTAGAGCGGATCCTGCTCGGGCGCTCTGGGTCAGGTCAGTGGACACCGGTCAATGGTGCCACGCACCCAACCCCTCGACCCAAACGGTTTATCGAACCGCCGTCAGCACGAACAGCGGGATCTCGCGGTCCGTCTTCTTCTGGTAATCCGCATAATCGGGCCAGGCCTCCACGGCGCGCTCCCACCACGCGGCCTTCTCGTCGCCGAAGACCTCGCGGGAGTCGTATTCGCCGACGGTCGCACCGTCCTGCAGCTCGACCCGTGGGTTGGCCTTGATGTTGTAGTACCAGACCGGATTCTTCGGCGCGCCACCGAGCGAGGCCACCACGGCGTACTCACCGTCATGCTCGACGCGCATCAGCGGCGTCTTGCGGATCTTGCCGGTCTTGGCGCCGATCGTGGTCAGCAGGATGACCGGACGACCCTTGAGTTCAGTGCCTTCGGTGCCCCCGGAAGCCATGTAGATTTCGGCATTTTCGCGGGCCCAGTCCGACGTGCTGGGTTCATATTCTCCAGTGAGAGGCATGTCGTCAGCTTAGTTCGGCTAGCGAAACCGATCAGCCTGATCCCGTGTTTCGGCTAGCCGAAACCTGGATTGCGAGCTATCGTTACTTCATGACCACAGCCGAGCACTTCCGGTCGGCCATCAGCCAGCCCTCCTCCGATGTCTCCATCGCGGGCGTGCCCTGGCCGGCGTACAAGGTGCTGGCCCTGGTCATCGGTCTGCTGGTACTCGTCGCCGTCGCGGTGGTCACCGCCAGCGCCGCTTCGGCGGTCCTGGGTGGCGCGGCCGCCGCCACCGTCGTCTGGCTGGGCCTGAGCATCTTCCACGCCGCCCGCTAGGTCTCCAGCAGTCCCTTCAGCGTCGTCAGATCCGCCTGAACTGCGGCAGCGTCGGCGGCGAACTCGTCATCTGACATCCCGGCGCGACGGCGGACACTGAACACCAGTTCGCAGCCGTCCGGCCCGACCCCGGCCGGCAATACCCGCATCGGGTTGTAGAACTCCACACCCCCGAGTCCGACCACGTGGTCGAGCACCCCGAAATCGTTGAACGGCGCGAATTCGAACGTCACCTCCGCGAGGTCCAGTCCGGCGACCCACCGCGGCAGATTCGCCGGGTCCGAGATGAACTCGTACGCCGCCGCGGCGGTGCGATCCACCCACACGCTGACGTGTCGGGATTCGCGGGGAGCAGTTCCGGCCGTGTCATCACCCATGGCAACCATCGTCGCGCACACACTGTGGATATGACGGAAAATCCGGACCCCCATGCCCCCGTCGACCACGTCGTGCGCCGCGCCGAGCACCTCGCCGTCGACGCCGAGCACCTGGTCCCGTCCTGGCTCAAGCCCGGCGCCCCCGAGAGCCGGGTGCCCGTCCTGATCGCGCTCGTCGTGGTGATCGTCCTGCAGCGCGCCGTCCCCGAGCGCTACACCGTCGTACCCCGCTGGCCGCTGATCGTGATGGAACTGCTGCTGCTGGTGGTGCTGCTCATCATCAACCCGCTGACCTTCTCCCGGCGCACGACGGCAGGCAAGTGGGCCAGCAGGATTCTCATCGGTGCGATCACCATCGACAACACCGCCTCGGCGGCAGTGCTGGACTTCCGCATCCTGACCGGCGAAGTCAGCAACGACCCCGCCGTACTGCTCGGCAGCGGCGGCGCCATCTTCATCACCAATATCCTGGCGTTCGGGATCTGGTATTGGGAGCTGGACCGCGGCGGCCCGTTCGCGCGGCGCGAAGCCGAACAGCCCTACCCGGACTTCCTGTTCCCGCAGATGACCGACCCGACCAATACCAAACCCGGGTGGCGGCCGACCTTCGTCGACTATCTGTACGTCAGCTTCACCAACGTGGTGGCGTTCTCCCCCACCGACACCATGCCATTGGCGCGCTGGGCGAAGCTGATGATGACCGTGCAGGCGTTGGTGTCGCTGTCGACGGTGGCGCTGGTGCTGGCCCGCGCGGTCAACGTCCTGCGCTAACCGCCGAGGCAGCCCGGCCCGAGCAGCGCCTTCAGGTCACCCATCAACGCCGACGACGGGGTGACCCGCAGCGACTGATCGAGTTCGAGCGTGGTGATCCGGTCGCCGCTGATCAGCCGCAGGTGCACCTGCGACGTACCCGGATGCCGAGCCAGCACCTGCTTGAGCGCGCTGACCTTGTCCGTGGTGCACTGACGGGTGGGCAGGCTGACCGCCAGCGGGCGGTCGATCTGCGCACTGGAGAAATCGGGCACCACCAGATCGTTGACGATCAGCGAGACCCGGTCATCCCGGATGGCGACCTTTGCGCTGATCAGCACGACGACGTCGTCGGCCACCTCACCACCGTGGATGGAATAGGTCTGCGGGAAGAACAACACCTCGATACCGCCGGTGAGATCCTCCAATTGCGCAGAGGCCCAGGGCATTCCGTTCTTGTTGACCCGCCGGTTCACCGATGCCAGCAGGCCGCCCACCTTGACCTGGGTGTCGTTGGCGACGTCACCCTGCAGGATGGCGGGGATCTGCGTGTCTACCTGGGCGGTCAACAGATGCGCGATGCCGTTGAGCGGATGCCCGGAGACGTAGAGCCCCAACATCTCCCGCTCCAGGGCGAGTTTGTGCTTGTCGTCCCATTCCTCATCGGGCACCTTGATGGTGAACACGGCATCGGGACCGGCACCGTCGTCGGAACCGCCGAACAGGTCGAACTGGCCCATCGCCTCGGCCTTTTTGGTGCCGAGCACCGAGTCGACGGCGTCGGTGTGCACCAGGAACAGGCCCTTGCGGGGATGGTGCAGCGAGTCGAACGCCCCCGCCTTGATCAGCGACTCCGTCACCTTCTTGTTGCAGGCCGCGACGTCGATCTTGTTCAGATAGTCCGAGAAGTCGTTGTACTTACCCTTGGTGGTACGTGAATTGATCAGCGAGGCAACGACATTGGCGCCGACGTTGCGCACCGCGCCGAGTCCATAACGGATGTCGACGCCCACCGAGGCGAAGTTGAGCTCGGACTCGTTGACATCCGGAGCCAGCACCGTGATGCCGAGCCTGCGGCAGTCGGCCAGGTAGATGGCGGCCTTGTCCTTGTCGTCACCGACCGAGGTCAGCAGGCCGGCCATGTACTCCGCGGGATAGTTGGCCTTGAGGTACGCCGTCCAGTACGACACCAGGCCGTAGCCCGCGGCATGCGATTTGTTGAACGCGTAGTCGGCGAACGGCAACACCGTGTCCCACAGCGCCTTCACCGCGGCACTGGAGAACCCGTTCGATTTCATGCCTGCGGAGAAGCCCTCGTACTCCTTGTCGAGCACTTCACGCTTCTTCTTGCCCATGGCTTTTCGCAAGATATCTGCTCGGGCGAGACTGTAGCCGGCGACCTTCTGCGCGATGCGCATGATCTGCTCTTGGTAGACGATCAGGCCGTAGGTCTCGGCCAGGATCTCGCGCAGCGGTTCTTCCAGCTCGGGATGGATCGGTTTGATCTGCTGGCGGTCGTTCTTGCGATCGGCGTAGTCGTTGTGCGCGTTCATGCCCATCGGACCGGGCCGGTACAGCGCGATGACGGCGACGACGTCTTCGAAGCCGGTCGGTTGCAGCTTGCGCAGCAGATCGCGCATCGGGCCACCGTCGAGCTGGAACACCCCCAGGGTGTCGCCGCGGGACAGCAGTTCATAGGTGGCCGGGTCATCGAGCGGAAGCGCGTCGAGATCGACGTCAATTCCCCTGTTGGACTTGATGTTGTCGATCGCGTCACCGATGATCGTCAGGTTTCGCAGACCCAGGAAGTCCATCTTCAGCAGGCCGATGGCCTCACAGGACGGGTAATCCCAGCCGGTGATGATCGCGCCGTCCTGCGGCCGCCGCCACAGCGGAATCGCGTCGATCAACGGCTCGGAACTCATGATCACCGCGCAGGCGTGCACGCCCGCGTTGCGGACCAGCCCCTCCAGCCCGCGTGCGGTCTCATAGATGGTGCGCACGTCGGGATCGGTGTCGATCAGGCTGCGGACCTCGGCCGCCTCCTTGTACCGCTTGTGCTCGGGATCGGTGATGCCCGACAGCGGGATGTCCTTGGCCATGATCGGCGGCGGCAACGCCTTGGTGATCCGGTCGGCGATGGCGTAGCCGGGCTGGCCGTAGTGCACCCGGGCGGAATCCTTCAGGGCCGCTTTGGTTTTGATGGTGCCGAAGGTGATGACCTGGGCGACGCGGTCGCTGCCCCACTTGTTGGCGGCGTAGCGGAGCATCTCACCGCGGCGGCGGTCGTCGAAGTCGATGTCGATATCGGGCATGGACGCGCGCTCGGGGTTCAGGAACCGTTCGAACAGCAGCCCGTGCTCGATGGGGTCGATGTTGGTGATGCCCATGGCATAGGCGACCAGCGATCCGGCAGCCGACCCGCGGCCGGGGCCCACCCGGATGCCGACCGAGCGGGCGTAGTTGATCAGGTCGGCGACGATCAGGAAGTAGGCCGGGTAGCCCTTCTCACAGATCACCGAGCGCTCGTATGCGGCGCGGTCGACGTAGTCCTGCGGCACCCCCGCCGGGAAGCGGCGCGCCAGCCCGGCGTCCACCTCGTGCAACAGCCAGGACGGCTGGTCGTGGCCGTCGGGCACCGGGAAGATCGGCATCCGGTCTTTGGGCGCCCACACATCGGTGTAGGGCTGCACGCGCTCGGCGATCAGCAGGGTGCTGTCGCAGGCCTGCGGGATGTCGGCCCAGACCGCCCGCATGTCGGCGGCCGACTTCAGGTAGTAGCCGTCGCCGTCGAACTTGAACCGGTTGGGGTCCGACAGGGTCTTGCCCGTCTGGATGCACAGCAGGGCCTCGTGGTTCAGCGAGGCGTCTTTGGTGACGTAGTGGCAGTCGTTCGTCGCCAGCGGCGGAATGCCGAGCTTGCGGCCGACCTCGATGAGGCCCTCGCGGACCCGACGCTCGATGGACAGACCGTGATCCATCAGCTCCAGGAAGTAGTTCTCCGGCCCGAAGATCTCCCGCCACTTGGCGGCGGACTCCAGGGCCTCGCGGTCATGGCCCAGCCGCAGCCGGGTCTGCACCTCACCGGATGGGCAGCCTGTGGTGGCGATGATGCCTGCGGAATGCTCGGCGATGATCTCCGCGTCCATCCGCGACCACTTGCCCAGCTGACCCTCGAACGAGGCCAACGAGGACAGCTTGAACAGGTTCCGCAGGCCGGTGGCATTCTCGGCCACCATCGTCATGTGGGTGTAGGAACCGCTGCCCGAGACGTCGTCGCTCTTCTGCCCGGGATCGCCCCACAGGATGCGCTTGGTGTCGAACCGCGAACCGGGGGCGATGTAGGCCTCCACCCCGATGATCGGTTTGATGCCGACCGAGGTGGCTTCGTTGTAGAACTCGCTGGCACCGAACATGTTTCCGTGGTCGGTCATGCCGATTGCCGGCATCTCCAGGCGCTGCGCCTCGGCGAGCATGGGAGCGATCTTCGCGGCGCCGTCGAGCATCGAATACTCGGTGTGGTTGTGCAGATGCACAAAGGAGCCAGCCGAGGAGCCTGAGTTACCCATAGGCCCGTCAGTCTAGGACCGCGGACCGACAGCTCCGAGCTACTGACAGGGGTGATTCTCCCGTGTCTCGGCGTGGCGGCCCCGGCGTGTCTTGTTCATCGTGCGGTAGGTTCCCGGCCAGCACTTAGCCGCACCAGGATTGAGGCCGGTTCACCATGACGCGCAGCACTGCAACGGGCCTTGTCACGCTGGCGGCCGTCACCCTGATGGCGGCGGCCTGCGGCTCGCCTGCGCCGCCGGCCAGCACCCCGCCGTCGGTCACCACCTCGGCCACGGCCGCTGCCCCGCCCGGCCTCGATTGCACCAGGGCCGACGGCGACGTACAGGCCATGATCTGCAAAGACCCCGAACTGGTCGGTCTCGATCAACAGCTGGCCGACGAATTTCAGCACGCCGTCGGCGAGGCCGGTGCCGACCAGAATGCGCTGCGCTCGGCGCAGGACACCTGGCGGACCGGTCGTGACGATTGCTGGAAGGCCGACGATGTGCACAAGTGCGTGCTCGACGCCTACCGCACCCGATTGGTCGAACTGAAGATCAACGACGCCGACACCAAGCAGCCGGAAACCATCACCTACCGCTGCCCCGATCCGGCCAAACCGTTCACTGCGCGGTTCTACAACCAGTTCGACCCGCCCGCTGCGGTGCTCACCTGGGGCACCGACACCGCCGTCGTCTTCGCCGAACAGACGGGCAGCGGGGCCCGCTACGGTCGCGACGGCGTCGACTACTGGGAGCACCAGGGCGAGGTCACCGTCGACTTCCACGGCGCGAAATTCGTCTGCAAGACGCCGTAGCGGCTCAGCGGCAGGCGGCCAGCCGGTCTGTCAGGTATCGGCGCAGCCCGGCGTCGGTGGTCAGCGCCAGGGCCTGTTCGTACGCCCGCCCGGCAGATTCGCGTTCGCCCGAGCACGCCAACAGATGCGCCCGCGTCGTCCAGGCCGGTTGAAATCGCGCGACGGCCGGGTCGGTGATGGCGTCCAGTGCGGCCAAACCCGCTGCGGCGCCGTCGATCTCGGCCTGCACCGCGGCGAGTGCCACTGCCGACCCCAGTGACGGCGCAATGCGGGTCAGCGCCAGGTAGAGCTTGCGCAACGCGCGGTAGTCGACCGGTCTGGCGCAGTGCGCGGCCTGGATCGCCGCCTCGTACTGGAAGCGGCCGGGCCGGCCGACGCCGTGCGCCCGGGACAACAGCTGCGCGCCGCGGTCGATCAGCCCGCGGTCCCACCGCGTCGGGTCCTGCTCGTCGAGGGGGACGAACACCCCGCCGATCCGGCGGGCGTGCCGACGGGCATCGGCCAGACACAGCAGCGCCGTCAGGCCGAGCACCTCGGGATCGTCCGGCAGCAGGTCGGCCAGCACCGAGGCCAGATGCAGTGCCTCACCCGCCAGTGAATCGACCGAGGCGTCGTCGGGTGCGAGCTGCCAGTCGATGGCGTAGGCGCCGTAGATCGCCTCGAGCACTGCGGGCAGCCGCGCCTGCAGGTCCGCCGGGACGACGAACGGGATGCGGGCGTCCCTGATGCGACGCTTGGCCCGGACCAGCCGCTGCGCCATGGTCGCCGGCGGCACCGCGAACGCGGCGGCGATCGCGGCGGCCTCGATGCCCAGCACCGTCTGCAGCATCAGCGGCGTGCGGACATCGGCGCCGATCGCGGGATGGGCGCAGACCAGCATCAGCTCGAGACGGCGATCCGGCAGGCTGCCGACCTGCGGTTCTGGGGCCGCGGGCGCGTCGTCGGCCGCGGGCAGCGGCGCGGTCATCCGGTACCCGTGCGACTTCCACAGGTCACGCAATCGGTTACGGGCCACGGTCAACACCCACCCCTCCGGGTTGGCGGGCACCCCGTCGACCGGCCAGTGCGTCAGCGCGCGCTCCCAGGCGTCGGCCAGGGCGTCCTCGGCGGCCGGGATGTCCCCGGTCGGCGCGGCGAGCAGCGCGAGCAGCCGGCCGTGGGACCGGCCGGCCAGCTCGGCCACCCGCTGCTCAGGACTGATGCCAGCCCTGGCCTCGGGTGTAGGTGACGGCGACCGGTCGGATCTCTACCGACCCCCAGTGCGCAGCCGGGCACTGGGCGGCCCACGCCAGTGCGGCATCCAGGTCGGCGACGTCGATGACGAAGATCCCGCCGAGGCGTTCTTTGGTGTCGGCGAACGGTCCGTCCTGCACCTCGGGCGCGCCGTTGCGCGCGGTGTACGTCGTCGACACCGCGGCCGACTGCAGCACCTGGGTGCCGATCAACACCCCGGCGGCGTCCAGATCGTCGGCGTATTTGGCGAACGCGTCGCGGGCGGGCGCCATGTCCTCGTCGGTCAGCCCCGCCTCGGGGCCCTCCTGGTAGTGCATGAGCAGGCAGTACTGCATGGTGTCCTCCACTGTCGTCGCACGAGCATGTCAGTGCAATGACGATCGACGGGACGCCTAATCGACAGTCGACCGCGACTTCCTGGCGCGGCGCAACGCGTCGCCGCTGAACACGGCCAGCGCCACCCAGATCATCGCGAAGCCCAACCACCGCGCGGGCGGCATCGGTTCGTGGCCGACCACCACACCCCAGGTCATCTGTAGCGCCGGGGTGAGATATTGCAGCAGACCCATCGTGACCAGCGGCAACCGCTGAGCGGCGGTGGCGAACAGCAGCAGCGGAACCGCGGTGAACACGCCCGACAGCACCATCAGCACCACATGCCCGCCACCGTGATTGGTGAAATTTCCGTGGCCGGTGACCTGCAGGAACGCGATGTAGCCGAGCGCGAAGGGAGCCGCGATCGCCGCTTCCATGCCGACGCTGACCCGCGGGTCGACCGGCACCACCTTCTTCACCGCGCCGTACAACCCGAACGAGACGGCCAGCGCCAGGGCGATCACCGGCGGCGCGCCCACCTCCACCGCCAGCACGACGACCGCGGCCACCGCGATCACCAGCGCGACGGCCTGGGCGCGGTTCACCCGTTCCCGGAAGATGAGCACCCCGAGCGCCACGCTGAACAGCGGGTTGATGAAGTAGCCGAGCGCGGCGTCCACGACATGGCCGTTGTTCACCGCGTAGACGTAGATGCCCCAGTTCACCGAGATCAGCGCCGACGCGCACCCCAGCAGCACCCAGGTGCGCCCGGACATCCGTCGGAGGTCACCGAGTCGGCGGACCACGGCCAGCACCGCCACCATGAAGACCAGCGACCAGACGATCCGGTGTGCCAGCACCTCGAAGGCGCCTGCCGGCTTGAGCAACGGGAAGAACGCCGGAAACAGCCCCCACGATCCGTAGGCGCCGATGCCGAACAGCAGACCTGACCGACCGACCGGTTTAGGGTCGCTCACTCCTGGTGGCGCAACACATCAAGGGCGTGCTGCAGATCGGCCGGATAGGGGCTGGTGATCTCCATCCGTCGCCCGTCGGTGGGATGGATGAACGACAACGACCGCGCGTGTAACCACTGCCGTTCCAGCCCAAGCTTTTTCGCCAGTGTCGGATCCGCGCCGTACGTCAGGTCGCCGCAGCACGGATGGTGCAGTGCGGAAAAGTGCACCCGGATCTGGTGTGTGCGGCCCGTTTCCAGGTGCACGTCGAGCAGGCTGGCGGCGACGAACGCTTCGACGGTGTCGTAGTGCGTGACGCTTTCCCGGCCGCCCTCGGTCACGGCGAATTTCCAGTCGTTGCTGCGGTGCCGCGCGATCGGTGCGTCGATGGTGCCGCTGGACGGATCGGGATGACCCTGCACCAGTGCGTGGTAGCGCTTGTCGACGGTGCGTTCCTTGAACGCGCGCTTGAGCACCGTGTAGGCGCGCTCGGAGACGGCCACCACCATCACGCCCGAGGTGCCGACGTCGAGACGATGCACGATGCCCTGGCGCTCGTGCACACCGGAGGTGGTGATGCGGATGCCCGCGGCGGCCAGGCCACCCAGCACGGTCGGGCCGGTCCAGCCGACCGAGGCGTGCGCGGCCACGCCAGCCGGCTTGTCGACGGCGACGATGTCGTCATCGGAGTACAGGATGGTCATGCCGTCGATCTGTTCGGCGGTGTTCTCCACCGGCGGCGGTGCTGCGGGTAGCTGCACTTCCAGCCACGCCCCGGCGATCAGCCGGTCGGATTTGCCTGCCGGTACTCCGTCGAGGGCGACGCCGCCGTCTTCGGCCATGGTGGCGGCCACCGTGCGGGAGAGCCCGAGCAGCCGCGCCAGCCCCGCATCGACGCGCATGCCCGCCAGACCCTCGGGGACCTGCATGGAACGGTCGGTCACTAGTCGGACTCGGGTTCTGCGGCGACCTCGGCAGCGCCGCGACGGCCCTCGGCGTCGAAATCGAAGCCGAACAGCGAGAGTGCGACCAGCAGGATGGCCCCTCCGACGACGGCGGGGTCGGCGACATTGAACACCGGCCACCAGCCGATGGAGAGGAAGTCGACGACGTGTCCGCGCAGCGGGCCCGGCGAGCGCAGGAAGCGGTCCACCAGATTGCCCAGCGCGCCGCCGAGGATCATGCCTAGGCCCAGTGCCCACCACGGCGACACCAACCGGCGACCCATCCAGATGATGCCGATGACGACGCCGGTCGCGACCAGGGTCAGCACCCAGGTGTAGCCGGTGGCCATGGAGAACGCGGCACCGGAATTGCGGACCAACGTCCAGGTCACGGTATCGCCGATGATCGGAACGGGCTGGCCCGGGGTCAGCAGTCGCACCGCAAGCACCTTGGTGACCACGTCGAGAGCCAGCACGACCGCCGCGATCGACAGGAGCAGTCGCAGCCGGATTTTCGGACGTGCCTCAGGTACCACCGCGACGCCAGCAGCCGAGGCTGCTGGGGTTACCGGGGCGTCTGTGGCCTCGGTCACCGGCTCGATGGAACCGGATGTTTCGTCAGTCACCACCCCATCATCCCCTAACCGCCGAGGGCTTCATAACAAGGCATGATCAGGCGCATGAGTCGCCTCGTCGTCATCGCCACTGGTGGAACGATCGCCACGCGCGCCGACAGCGACGGGGTGAAGCGGCCCAGCCAGAGCGGCGCCGACCTGGTCGGCACGGTCGACCCGGGCGTCCAGGTCGACGTCGTCGAGCTGATGGCCGTCGACAGCTCGCAGCTCGGACCGGCCGCCTGGGACTGCATTGCCGATGCCATTGCGCGCGCGGCCGCCTCCCCCGACGTCGACGGCATCGTCGTCACCCACGGCACGGACACCATGGAGGAGACCGCGCTGTGGCTGGACCTGACCTATGACGGCACCCCGCCCGTCGTCATCACCGGAGCCCAGCGCAGCGCCGACGCGCCCGACGCCGACGGCCCTGGCAACCTGCGCGACGCGCTGGCCGTGGCCGCCGACCCGGCCGCCCGTGAGCTCGGCGTGCTGGTCTGTTTCGCCGGCCGGGTGCTGGCGCCCCTGGGTCTGCAGAAGGTGGCCACCGAGGACCTCAGTGGTTTCACCGGCACCACCGTCGGGACGGTCGCCGGCGGCAGGTTCAGCGCCGACCAGACCAAGCCGCGACCCTTCCTCGGCGCTCTGGCGGCCGCAAAGGCACCGCGGGTGGACATCGTCGCCGTCTACGCCGGCAGCGACGCAGTCGCGATGGACGCCTGTGTCGCCGCCGGCGCGAAAGCCGTTGTGCTGGAAGCCCTCGGCTCCGGCAATGCCGGGGACGCGGTGATCGACGGGGTGCGACGGCTGGGCCACGCCGGGGTGGTGGTGGCGGTGTCGACGCGGGTGCCCGGCGGCCGTGCAGGCGCGGCCTACGGACCCGGCCGGGCGATGGTCGACGCGCAGGCCATCATCGTGCCGCGGCTGCGCCCACCGCAGGCCAGAGTGCTGCTGATGGCCGCGCTGGCCGCCGGGCTACCCGTGGGCGACGTCTTCGCCCGCCTCGGCTGACCGCTCGGCCAAACTTTCGACGTATTCGGGCCAGTCCAGGCTGTCGACCGGATTGGCACGCGTCACCGCGGCGTCATCGACGGGAAAGGTGCGGGTAGGGCCGGGCCCGCTGGCGCGCGTCTCGAACCGCACCGTCATCACGCCGTGGCCCGCACCCTGGACCCAGCCGTGTCCGAGGTCGGGATGGGACACGTCGTCGCCGATCCGCCAGCCACCGGCCTCCGGCACGGCCATCACCGCCGCCGCGGGTGCCCTGGCGTCGCCGAGTTCGACCTTGCCCTGGTCGAGATCGGGGAACAGCGACTCCTGACGCACGTCGGAGAGTCCGGAGAATCCCACGCCGAGCAGCCGGATCGGCCCGATCTCCACCGGATCCAGGAGCAACCGCCGGGCCGTCGCGATCAGGGTGGCCGATTCCGCCGTCGCATAGGGCAGGGTGGCCGAGCGGGTCAGCGTGGACATGTCGGTCTTCTTGAGCTTGACGGTGACGGTTCTGGCGCCCCGGCCGTCCCGTTCCAGCCGTTGATGGGCGTGTTCGGCGATCGGACCGGCCGCCTCGTGCAGCTGATGCAGTGTGGTCAGGTCGGTGGCGAAGGTGGATTCCGCGCTGATCTGTTTGGCCTCGGCCCGCTCGGCGACGGGCCGGTCGTCGATGCCGCGGGCCAACCGGTGCAGCGCGGGTCCGATGGTCGCGCCCAGGATGCTGGCCACCTCGGTATCGCTGAGTGCGGCCAGCTGGCCGACCGTCTCGATGCCCAACCGGTGCAGCTTCTCCTCGGCGACCGGACCGATGCCCCACAGCCGGCGCACCGGCAGACCGTCGAGCAGTACCCGCTCCTCGGCCCGCCGCACCACCCGGACCCCGTCCGGTTTTGCCAGGCCGGAGGCGATCTTGGCGACCTGCTTGCCGGATCCGGCGCCCACCGAGGCGATCAGTCCGGTCTCCTCCCGCACCCGGCCGCGCAGGTGCTCACAGAACTGCTCGACCTCTTCGCCGGTGGCGCCGGCGAGTTCGACGGGCTCACCGAAGGCCTCGTCGAAGGACAGTTGCTCCAGGATCGGGACGATGGCGCGGATGGTGTCGAACACCCGGCGGCTGGCGATGCCGTAGATGACGCCGCGCGGTGGCAGCACCACCGCGGCCGCGCCGACCATCCGGCGGGCCTGATGCATGGGCATCGCCGACCGCGCGCCGAACGGTCGGGCCTCGTAACTGGCGCCTGCGACCACACCGCGGCCGCCGAGCCCACCGACGAGCACCGGGCGACCGCGCAGAGTGGGACGGGTGAGCTGCTCGACCGAGGCGAAGAACGCGTCCATGTCGAGGTGCAAGACCCAACGTCCCGCAGCGTCCACGCTGCAATCGTATGGCGCTAGCCTGACATCCATGTCCACGCAGGCGCACGACGTGCCGATCAGAGACGAATCGATCCGCCTCGGCCAATTCCTCAAGCTCGCCGACCTGATCGACAGCGGCGCTGACGCCAAGGCCGCCATTGCCGACGGGCTGGTGTCGGTCAACGGTGCGGTGGAGATCCGCCGCGGCGCTCAGCTGCACCCGGGCGACACCGTGTCGATCGGCGGTCGCTCGGCCCGGGTCAGCGGCGGCGGCCAGTAGCTCGACCACCCCCGGCCGGCGTCAGGCCTTCGCGATCGCCACCAACACTCCGTCGCCGATCTCCGCACCCCCCGGCACCGCGTCGGCGCCGGCGAATTCGAAGCTGGTGGCCAGGATCTCCCCCGCGATCAGATCGCGGTGGGTCTGCGCCCAGTCGGCCTTGTCTGCGGGTACCGACATCGTCACGGCGATGCGGTCGGAGACGTCGAGCCCGGTGGACTTGCGCAGATCCTGCAGTTCCCGGATCCGGTCCTTGGCCCAGCCTTCGGCCTCCAGTTCCGGGGTGACGTCCCCGTCGAGCACCACCAGACCGGCGCCGTCCGGCAGTGCCGCGGTGTAGTCCGGTTCTGCGGCAACGAGTTTCGAGCTGTACTCCGTCGCCAGCAGCGTCGTCGGTCCGGCGGTCAGGGTGCCGTCGGGGTTGACCACGCCCTCGCCCGCTTTGACCGCCTTGATCGCCGCCTGGACGTCCTTGCCGATCCTGGGTCCGGCGACGCGGGCGTTGACGGTCAACTCGAACCGGCCGTAACCGGCGATGTCGTCAGTCAGCTCAACGGCTTTGACGTTGAGTTCGTCGGCGATCAGGTCGACGAAGGGCCGCAACCGTTCCGGCTCGGCAACCGCGACCGTCAGCTTCGGCAGTGGCAACCGCACACGGAGCTTCTTGGCCTTGCGCAGTGACGAACCCACCGAGCAGACCTCGCGGACCTGGTCCATGGCCGCCACCAGGTCGGGATCGTGCGGCAGGTCGGCCTCCGGCCAATCGGTCAGGTGCA
>JBEVHL010000149.1:0-9878 GCA_040511255.1 Mycobacterium sp.
CGCCCGATACCACGATGCGACCGTTGACGAACACATGCACGAACTGCGGCTGGATGTAGCGCAGGATGCGGGTGTAGTGGGTGATCAGCAGCACGCCACCGTTCTCGGCCGCGGCGTAGCGGTTGACGCCCTCGCTGACGACGCGCAGCGCGTCGACGTCCAGGCCGGAGTCGGTCTCGTCGAGGATGGCGATCTTCGGCTTGAGCAAGCCCAGCTGCAGGATCTCGTGGCGCTTCTTCTCGCCGCCGGAGAATCCCTCGTTGACGCTGCGCTCGGCGAACGCCGGGTCGATGTCGAGGTCGGTCATCGCGGCCTTGACCTCTTTGACCCAGAGCCGCAGCTTGGGTGCCTCACCGCGGACGGCGGTGGCGGCGGTGCGCAGGAAGTTCGACATCGAGACGCCGGGCACCTCGATGGGGTACTGCATGGCCAGGAACAGCCCGGCCCGCGCGCGTTCGTCGATGCTCATCGCCAGCACGTCTTCACCGTCGAGGGTGATCGACCCGCCCGTCACGGTGTACTTCGGGTGCCCGGCGATGGCGTAGGACAACGTCGACTTGCCGGAGCCGTTGGGGCCCATCAGCGCGTGCGTCTCGCCGGATTTCACCGTGAGGTCGACGCCCTTGAGGATGGCGATCTCGGGATCGCCTTCGGCCGCATTGGGATTGGCGACGCTGACGTGCAGGTCTTTGATTTCCAGAATGGTCATGAGGTAGGTGTTCTCGATTCGGTGATGGCCAGTTCGTGTTCGATGGCTGCGGTCAGGCGGTCGCGGACGTCGGGCACGGCGATCTTGGAGATGATCTCGCCGAAGAAGCCGCGCACCACCAGTCGGCGGGCCTGGTCTTCGGGAATGCCGCGGGCCCGTAGGTAGAAGAGTTGTTCGTCGTCGAAACGGCCGGTGGCGCTGGCGTGTCCGGCACCGGCGATCTCGCCGGTCTCGATCTCCAGGTTGGGTACCGAGTCGGCGCGGGCGCCGTCGGTGAGCACCAGATTGCGGTTCGCTTCGTAGGTGTCGGTGCCCTCGGCTTCCGCCCGGATCAGGACATCGCCGATCCAGACGGTGTGGGCGTCAGGCCGTGCCGAATCCGGATCGCCTTGCAGCGCACCCTTGTAGAGCACGTTGGAGCGGCAGTGCGGTTGCGAGTGGTCGACCAGCAGCCGGGATTCCAGGTGCTGACCGTCGTCGGCGAAGTACAGCCCGAGCAGTTCGGCGTCGCCGCCGGTGGCGGTGAACCGCACCGTCGCGGTGGCACGAACCAGGTCGCCGCCGAGCGTGACCGCGACATGCCGCAGCACGGAGTCCTTGCCGATCTTGGCGTGATGCGCCGTCACGTGCAGTGCGTCATCAGCCCAGTCCTCGATCGAGACAACCGTGAGCCGGGCGGCGTCGCCGACGACGAATTCGATGTTGTCGGCATAGGTTCCGCTGCCGCGCTGGTCGATCACGACCACCGCCTCGCTGAGTTCCTCGACCCGGATCTGCAGGTGCCCGAAGGCCACCGCGTCGACACCGGGACCGGTGACGGTGATCTCGATGGGCTGGTCGACCTTGGTGTCGCGGGCGACGGTCACGACGGTGGCGCTCTGGAAGGACGAATATGCCTGGGCGGCAACCCGATCCGCCGGAACGCCGGCCTGGCCCAGTCGATCGTCGGTGCGCGGCACGCTCTCGACCGTCACGCCGTCGCGCTCGGAAACGGCGATCTCAGCCGTGCCGTTGGCGTGTGCGGACCCGTCGTGCAGCCCACGCAGTCGCTTCAGCGGGGTGAACCGCCACAGTTCGTCGCGACCGCCGGGCACCTCGAAGGCATCGACGTCGAACGAGGTGAACAGCTCGCCCTTGTTCTTGATGATGCCTACTAGCCCTTCTGGGCCACCGTTAATCTGTGCGTCAACCACGTGCTAGCCCACCGCACCTTCCATTTGCAGCTCGATGAGCCGGTTGAGCTCGAGCGCGTATTCCATAGGCAGCTCCTTGGCGATGGGCTCGACGAACCCGCGCACCACCATCGCCATGGCCTCGTCCTCGGTCATGCCGCGGCTCATCAGATAGAACAGCTGATCGGCGCTGACCTTGGAGACCGTGGCCTCGTGGCCCATCGTGACGTCATCCTCGCGGATGTCGACGTACGGGTAGGTGTCGCTGCGGCTGATCGTATCGACCAGCAGCGCATCGCATTTCACGCTGGACCGGGAACCGTGGGCGCCCTTGTTGACCTGGATCAGGCCGCGGTAGGACGTACGGCCACCACCGCGGGCCACCGACTTCGACACGATGTTGCTCGACGTGTTCGGCGCCAGGTGCAGCATCTTCGCGCCGGTGTCCTGGTGCTGGCCCTCGCCGGCGAACGCCACCGAGAGCACCTCGCCCTTGGCGTGCTCGCCGGTCATCCAGACGGCCGGGTACTTCATGGTGACCTTGGAACCGATGTTGCCGTCGATCCACTCCATGGTGGCGCCGGCTTCGGCGCGCGCCCGCTTGGTCACCAGGTTGTAGACGTTGTTCGACCAGTTCTGGATGGTGGTGTAGCGGCAGCGACCGCCCGGCTTGACGATGATCTCGACCACGGCCGAGTGCAGCGAATCGCTCTTGTAGATCGGCGCGGTACAACCCTCGACGTAGTGCACGTAGGCGCCCTCGTCGACGATGATCAGCGTCCGCTCGAACTGGCCCATGTTCTCGGTGTTGATCCGGAAGTAGGCCTGCAGCGGGATGTCGACGTGCACGCCCTTGGGCACGTAGATGAATGAGCCGCCGGACCACACCGCGGTGTTCAGCGCGGAGAACTTGTTGTCACCCGCGGGGATGACCGTGCCGAAGTACTCCCGGAACAGTTCGGGCTGCTCCTTCAGGGCGGTATCGGTGTCCAGGAAGAGCACGCCCAGCTTCTCCAGATCCTCACGGATCGAGTGGTAGACGACCTCGGACTCGTACTGGGCGGCCACACCGGAGACCAGCCGCTGCTTCTCGGCTTCCGGGATGCCCAGCCGGTCGTAGGTGTTCTTGATGTCCGCGGGCAGGTCGTCCCATGTGGCGGCCTGCTTCTCGCTGGAGCGCACGAAGTACTTGATGTTGTCGAAGTGGATGCCGTCGAGGTCAGAGCCCCAGTTCGGCATCGGCTTCTTGCCGAAGGTGCGCAGCGCCTTGAGCCGGATGTCCAGCATCCACTCGGGCTCGCTCTTCTTCGCCGAGATGTCGCGCACGACAGCCTCGGACAGCCCGCGCTGTGCGCTGGCGCCCGCGACGTCGGAGTCCGACCAGCCGTAGCCGTAGTTACCCAGTGAGGCAATGGCCTCGTCCTGGGTCAGTGCCCGGTCCGGGGTGGAAACCGAGGCCTCTGGTGTGAGGGTCATAGCGACGCTCCTTATGGCGGTCGTAGCGGCTTCGGCACGGGCTGAGCGCCGAAGAATGAGGTGGTTAAGGTGCAGCGGGGCCGAGCGGAACATGGGTGGTACAGGCGCAGTCACCGTTGACGATCGTCGCCAGCCTCTGCACATGCGTACCCAGAACTTCGGCCATCGCTTCCTGCTCGGCTTCGCACAGTTCGGGGAACTCTGCGGCCACATGTGACACCGGGCAGTGGTGCTGGCAGATCTGCACGCCCCGGATGGGCCCGCCGACCCTGGTGGTGGTGGTCGCGTAGCCGGCGCCGGTCAACGCACCGGCCAACCGGTCGGCGGCGGCCTCGACAGCGTCGTCGGTGTCGTTTTCCGCCGGTTCGATGCCGGCCAGGATGGTGTCGATCCGCCTGCGCGCGAAGGTCCGCACGGCGTCGTCGCCGCCGATCTCGCGCAGCTGCCGCATGGCGGCCGACGCGAGGTCGTCGTACGTGTGCTCCAGCTTGGCCCGGCCTGCCGCCGTCAGCTGATAGCGCTTCGCGGGCCGTCCCCGACCTGCCTGCTGCCACGCGGCTGCGGCATTGGCCTGGGCGTCACCGGCGTCGATCAAGGCGTCGAGGTGACGGCGAACTCCCGCTGCCGACAGGCCCAGCTGTTCGCCGATGTGGCTTGCGGTGATGGGTCCGGACTCGACGAGCAGGCGGATAATGGCTGTTCGGGTGTGGCGGTCATGGGCAGGAGCGACCGCGACAGACGCGCGCTCGACCACCGGACTGATTTCCACAACACCAGTGTGACGCAATTACCGGACCGGGTCTAGCAAGGGGACCCTTACGCGTCCGTCGGGATGCTCACAGGCTCAGAGGGGAATAAAAGGCCAGTTACGCTGCTGTGGTGGCAGCCCGTCGACGCTCGCTGAGCTCCTCGATCGCCCGCTGGCACGGCGACGAGCGGGCCGTCGGGTCGCCGCTGACCGACGCGGAGGTCGTCGCGCTGCGGCGGACCCGCCTGTTCGGTGCCACCGGGACCGTGCTGATGGCGATCGGGGCCCTCGGTGCCGGAGCCCGGCCCGTGGTCCAGGACCCCACCTTCGGCGTGCGCCTGCTCAACCTGCCGTCGCGGATCCAGACGGTGTCGCTGACGATGACCACCACCGGCGCGGTGATGATGACGCTGGCCTGGCTGATGCTGGGCCGCTTCGCGCTCGGAAAACGCCGAATGTCCCGCAGCCAACTCGACCGGACCCTCGTCCTGTGGATGCTGCCGCTGCTGGTCGCCCCGCCGATGTACAGCAAGGATGTCTACTCGTATCTGGCGCAGAGCCAGATCGCCCGGCTGGGCCTCGACCCGTACCGGGTGGGCCCGGCGCCCGGGCTGGGGCTCGACCACGTGTTCACGCTGTCGGTACCGAGCCTGTGGCGCGAAACCCCGGCGCCCTATGGCCCGCTGTTCTTGTGGATCGGCCGCGGCATCTCGGAATTGACCGGCGAGAACATCGTCGAAGCGGTGCTCTTCCACCGACTGATGGTGCTGATCGGTGTCGGCCTGATCGTCTGGGCCACGCCGCGGCTGGCCAGGCGCTGCGGCGTCGCGGAGGTCAGCGCGCTGTGGCTGGGCGCCACCAACCCACTGCTCTACATGCACCTCGTCGCGGGCATCCACAACGAAGCACTGATGCTGGGCCTGATGCTCACCGGTACCGAATTCGCCCTGCGCGGCATCGATTCGGCGAACCGGATGTTCCCCCGGCCGTGGCGCTGGCCGCACGGGCGCGACGAGTGGCTGGGGTGGCGACCGCTGGGGATGTTGCTCGCCGGCGCGGTGTTGATCACGCTGTCCTCCCAGGTCAAGTTGCCCGGTCTGTTGGCGCTGGGGTTCGTCGCGATGGCGCTGGCCTGCCGCTGGGGCGGCACGGTCAAGGCCTTCCTGGCGGCCGGTTGCGGCCTTGGTGCGCTGTCGGTGGCGGTGATGGCCATCATCGGCTGGGCCAGCGGGCTGGGCTTCGGCTGGTTGTTCACCCTCGGTACGGCCAACGTGGTGCGCAGCTGGATGTCCCCGCCGACCCTGCTGGCGCTCGGCACCGGGCAGGTCGGCATCCTGCTGGGCCTCGGCGACCACACCACCGCCGTGTTGTCGCTGACCCGCGCCATCGGTGTGCTGATCATCGCGGTCCTGGTCACCTGGCTGCTGCTGTCGGTGTTGCGCGGCAGGCTGCACCCGGTGGGCGGGCTCGGGGTGGCGCTGGGCGCGACGGTGTTGCTGTTCCCGGTGGTGCAGCCGTGGTATCTGCTGTGGGCCATCATCCCGTTGGCCGCGTGGGCCACCCGCCCGGGCTTCCGCGCCGCGACCATCGGGGTCACGCTGGTGGTCGGCATCTTCGGGCCCACCGCCAACGGCGACCGGTTCGCGCTGTTCCAGATCGTGGACGCCACCCTGGCCAGTGCCGTCATCGTCGCGATCATGATCGCGCTGACCTACCGCCATCTCCCGTGGCGGAAGCTGCCGGAGCCGGAATCTCTGCCCACATTGGAGCCCACGATCAAGGTTGAGTCGCATCCCACACCGGGGCGGGCCACTGCCGTACCCGGCGACGCCTACGCTGAGTCCCCGTGAGTTCGGCTCCCATCCCCTTACGGCTGCGCGGGGTCAGCAAGCGGTACGACTCGACGACGGCGGTGTCGGGTCTGGACCTCGACGTCCACGCCGCCGAGGTGCTGGCGCTGCTCGGGCCGAACGGTGCGGGCAAGACGACCACCGTCGAGATGTGCGAAGGGTTCATCAAGCCCGACGCAGGCACCATCGAGGTGCTCGGTCTGGACCCGTTCGCCGACAACGCCAAGCTGCGCGCGCGCATCGGCGTGATGCTGCAGGGCGGCGGCGGTTACCCCGCCGCGCGCGCAGGCGAGATGCTGGAACTGGTGGCCGCCTATTCGGCCGATCCCCTGGATCCGCGCTGGTTGCTCGACGTCCTCGGGCTGACCGACGCGGCGCGAACGACCTACCGACGACTCTCCGGCGGACAGCAGCAGCGGCTGGCCTTGGCGTGCGCGCTGGTCGGTCGGCCAGAGCTGGTGTTCCTCGACGAGCCCACCGCCGGGATGGACGCCCATGCCCGGCTGGTGGTCTGGGAGCTGATCGACGACCTGCGCCGCGACGGGGTGACCGTGGTGCTGACCACCCATCAGCTCAAAGAGGCCGAGGAGCTCGCCGACCGGCTGATCATCATCGACCACGGCGTGGCGGTCGCCGAGGGCACGCCCGCGGAGCTGATGCGGGCAGGCGCGGAGGATCAGCTCCGGTTCACCGCACCCCGAAAGCTGGACCTGTCGCTGCTGGCGTCGGCGCTGCCCGAGAACTACCGGACCACCGAGGTGGCGGCCGGTGAGTATCTGGTCGAGGGCCATATCGACCCGCAGGTGCTGGCGACGGTGACCGCATGGTGCGCCCGGCTCAACGTGCTGGCCACCGACATGCGGGTGGAACAGCGCAGCCTCGAAGACGTGTTTCTGGACCTGACCGGACGGCAGTTGCGATGACCGAACCCCTCTTTCCGCCGGGCACGTTCACCCCCGACCCGCGGCCCAACACGGTGCAGAAGATGTTGCGCGCCCAGTTCGGCCTCGAGCTCAAGCTGCTGCTGCGCAACGGCGAGCAGTTGCTGCTGACCATGTTCATCCCGATCACGCTGCTGGTCGGCCTGACGCTGCTGCCGCTGGGGTCGTTCGGCGAGAACCGGGCGGCGACGTTCGTGCCTGCCATCATGGCGCTGGCGGTGATCTCGACCGCGTTCACCGGCCAGGCGATCGCCGTCGCGTTCGACCGGCGTTACGGCGCCTTGAAGCGCCTCGGCGCGACCGCACTTCCCGTGTGGGGCATCATCGCCGGCAAATCGCTGGCGGTGATCACCGTGGTCTTCCTGCAGGCAATTGTGTTGGGCGTCATCGGCATTGCGCTGGGCTGGCGGCCCGAACCCGTCGGTCTGCTGCTCGGCGCGGTCGTCATCGCGCTCGGCACCGCCGGCTTCGCCGCGCTCGGTCTGCTGCTGGGCGGCACGCTGCGGGCCGAGATCGTGCTGGCCGTCGCCAACCTGCTGTGGTTCATCTTCGCCGGGCTCGGCGCGCTCACCGTGGAGACGCAAGCTGTGCCGTCCGCCATCAAATGGGTCGCCCGGCTGACGCCGTCGGGTGCCTTGACCGAGGCGCTGTCTCAGGCCGTCAACGTATCGGTCGACTGGTTCGGGCTGGCCGTGCTGGTGGTCTGGGGTGGTTTGGCGGCAGTGGCCGCGCAGCGCTGGTTCCGGTTCACCTGACGCCGACCAGCGCAGGCAACAGGTATTCCAGCTGGCCGACCTCTTCGATGTTGTGCCGCACCCAGGCGTGCGCCATGGCGTCGGGAAACTTGCGGCCCAGCAGGTAGTTCACCGGCGTGCCCACCCACGACCGCGCCCCGATGTCCATCACGGTCACGTAATGGGTGCCGTCGGCACCGGCGGACCAGGTGTGCTCCAGCTGGAACACCGCCACCCCGGCCACCCGGGTCACCAACCTGATGCCGGTCTCGTCGAGTTTCTCGACGCGGTCGACGACGTCGACGGCGAAATCGTCGCCGGCTCCGAACTTCTCCACGATGCGGAAGCGGGCGCCCTCCCCGGCACCGCCGGACGGCGCGGGTCGGGCCAACTCCCACCGGATGTGGTCGAGCGGATGCCAGGCGAGATACCGCGGCGTCGTGACCCCGCCATAGGACAGCGTGCCGTCGAGGTGGGTGAACCAGTCGAGCAGCATCGGCGGAGTCACCCCGGCCAGTGGGCGGTGATCGATCGTGACCCGCCTGCGCCGGTGCGGCCAATCGGTGAACCGGACGGTCGCGGTGTCGACGGCCCGCAGCGGAAACAGCACCGGCAGCGCCATGAATCCTCCCTAAGATACGCATTCGTTTCTTACCACGCTCACGTTAAAGTGGGCCGGTAAGAAACGCAAGCGTTTCTCAGCGAGGAGGCCTTGTATGCGCCGCAGGCACGGAACCGAACTGGACACGGCGATCCGCGACGCGGTGCTGACGCTGCTCGGTGAACGCGGCGCCGCCGGCGTCACGATGGAAGCCGTCGCGGCCACCGCGGGCACCAGCAAGCCCGTGCTGTATCGCCGCTGGCCCGATGCCCGGACACTGCTGCGCGACACCCTGCTGAGCACCGCGACGGCGGCAATCCCGCACGCCGACACCGGCAGTTACCGCGACGACATGCTGGCCGTGCTGCGGGGCTGGGTGACGCTGTTCACCGGCCCACGGGCCGCGGCGATGCAGGCGGTCATCGGCGCGATGACCCACGACCCCGAGTTGATCGCCGCGTTCCGGGCCGACGTCATCGGCTGGCGCAAGGACGAGATGGCCGCCCTGTTGGCCCGCGGTATCGCCCGCGGCGACGTCCGGCCCGACGTTCCGGTCGAGATCGCCAGGGAGCTGGGCCAGAGCGTGCTGTGGCACCGCCTGTTGATCACCGGCGACCCGATCACCGACGAGCTCGCCGCGCAACTGGTCGACGAGGTGCTGGTGCCGTTCGTTGCGCCGCGCTAATCATCCCCCCGGTCCCTACTACGGCGTGTAGTGCAGCGTCCTCTACGATCGGGCGGTGCCCGTCGGACGGTTCTTCCTGCGGCTCGTCGACCTGCTTCCCGAGCCCGGTCTGCGCGGCCAACGGCTGATCGCTGCCCTGGTGATCCTGAGCCAGGGCGGTATCGCCGTCACCGGCGCGATCGTCCGGGTGACCGCGTCGGGACTGGGCTGCCCCACCTGGCCGCAATGTTTCCCCGGCAGCTTCGTCCCGGTGGCGCACGCCGAGGTGCCGAAGATCCATCAGGCGGTCGAGTTCGGTAACCGGATGATCACCTTCGCGGTGGTGCTGACGGCCATCGCCGCCGTGCTCGCGGTGACCAGGGCCCGGCGTAGGCGCGAGGTACTGGTCTACGCCTGGCTGATGCCCGCCTCGACGGTGGTGCAGGCAGTCCTCGGCGGTATCACCGTGCTCACCGGACTGCTGTGGTGGACGGTGGCAATCCACCTGCTGGCCTCGATGACGATGGTCTGGCTGGCTGTCCTGCTCTACGTCAAGATCGGGGAACCTGACGCCGGCGTCCCGCGGTTGCGCGTGCCGAAGGCATTGCGCGGGTTGACCTTTGTCAGTGCCACCGCCCTGGCCGCGATCCTGGTGACGGGAACGTTCGTCACCGGCGCCGGCCCACACGCCGGCGACAAGAGCGTCACCCGGCCGGTGGAGCGGTTGCAGGTGGAGATCACCACGCTGGTGCATGTGCACTCGACACTGCTGGTGGGCTATCTCGCCCTGCTCGTCGGCCTGGGGTTCGCGTTGCTCGCAGTGCACGCCGCCCGGCCCGTCTACCAACGCCTCGGCGTGCTCGTCGTCCTGGTCTGCGCTCAGGGCGCCGTCGGCACCGTGCAGTTCTTCACCGGCGTGCCCGCCGCACTGGTGGCCGTGCACGTAGCGGGTGCCGCCGCGTGCACTGCGGCCACGGCCGCAC
>JBEVHL010000150.1:0-8274 GCA_040511255.1 Mycobacterium sp.
AGTTCAGGGACGCGGCCTGTGCGACCGTTCCAACTGTCACGTGACAGCGCCGGCCGGTAGCTGAACCATTCGTGCTCGGCGGTGAACGCTTCCAACCAATCGTGCTCGTAGAGATCGTCTTTCGTCGCAACACCGTGGTAGAGCGTCACGGAACGCCCAGATCCGATCTCCGCGAGGTGAGTGGCCATGGATTTGAGCGGGGCCAAACCCGTTCCGCTGCCGAGCAATAGAATCGGATCTTCTCGCGCAGGGCGCAATGAGAACCTGCCGTACGGTCCCGACAACGTCACTGGATCGCCTGCGGTCATCGTCTTGAATATCCAGCCGTCGGTGGCCTGTCCTCCCGCAGAGCGTTTGATGTGCAACTCGATCCGATTGGCTTGCGATGGGGTGCTGGCGATGGAATAGGGACGCTGTTGGGCGCCTGACACGTTGAGCATCACGTACTGCCCCGGGTTGAACCGCAGCGGCGTGTCCAGGTCGATGGTTACCCGCCGCACGTCGCGCGCGATGTCGACCACGCTGTCGACGACGCCGCAATGATCCCGAACCGGATGAACATCGACGCCGTCCTCGACGTCGACGTCGGCTTCGACCACCAGATCGCCGCGAGGCCTGGCGACACACAGCAGCGCGCACCCCTCAGCGCGCTCGCTGTCGAGAAGCGCATACGGTGACGCATCACCGAAGTCAACCTCTCCGTCCAGGATTTCAGCTTTGCATGTCCCGCACGTGCCGTGGGTGCATGCGTGCGGCAGCCAAATCCCTTCCCGCAGACAGGCGTCGAGAATGGTTTGGTCCTCGCGGCAGTCAAGCTCTGCGCCGAGTGGTTCGATGGTGATCCGGTGTGTAGACATGGGTCGCTTCCCCGGCGCCTAGGTCGAGAACTTCAGTAGCGCTTTGTGCCCCACCCCCAGCTGTGCCAGCGATCGATCCGCCGCAGGGCTGATCGGCTCGTCGAAGAGCCGCCAATCGCGCACAGTGTCGGGGTCGAAATCGGGGTCCGACGCGGCCCAGGGATACACCGTTGTCTGGAGGAACTCGGAGAATGACGTCGCCTTCGGCACACGGAAGCACGCCGCTGAACACAACAGCGGGTTGCCGTCCCACAGGACGTACACGAGCTGGTCGTCGCCAAACACCTCTGCGCGATCGGCCGATGGAAATTCGTAGTCGTACAACGCCTTAACGGTCATTTCGCCGTCCCCGTCTCGTCGGCGTGCCACGCTGCCCATGCCAGCTGGTCGGCCGATCCTCGGTACTCGCCGTTTTCGCCGTCCTGGATGCCGTACCAGGCCAGCACCTCCGGTATGGTGGCGCCCCCGCAGTTACCCTGGTAGATCTGGTGCACCGGCAGCCACGCCTGCACGTACTTTTCGGGTTCGCGGTCGAAGATCCACTTGCAGCCGTCACTGCACGTGTGGAACGCCTCGCCGCGGAACTCACTGCGGCGCAGGCTGATCCGCGTCGGATCGCTGACCTCGCTGAACGCCATCGGGACCTGGCACACCTGACACAGTTGGGGCAGGCCCTGGAAGAAGACACGGCCACCGGCTTCCTCGATCCGCCGATGCTTGTTCCAGACGGGTCGGTAGTAGCGGTCGAACGTGTCAGGGTACTGCTGGGACAACCACTCCATGTGCGTGTCATTCGGAGTGTGTGTCGTCAACGCGGCGGCAAACGAGAAGTTGTGCAAAATGCGATAGACCTCGTGAGAAAGCCTGTCCTTCTCGGCAATTGCGTCGTCGACGTGGCGCGGCGGGTTGATGCCGTAATAGGCCAGGTCCGGGAACAGGCCGCCCAGCATCTGTTCTTCGAAGTAGAGTTCGAAGGCCTCTTTCCAGCTCATCACCGGCTTGGGCAGCATGTAGTCCATCATTGCGGCGACCAACGCGGACATGCGGTACGCCCGCCAGAACCACTTGTCGATCCAGTCCTGGATGATCGGCACGTTGCCTTCGTCCTGTTCGAGCAGGAACTTGATCGCTTCTAATCCCAGTGTCATATGGCGACTTTCGTCGGACTGCGCAGAGAACCCGAAAGACATCGTGGGCAGGTCGCCGTTGAAGCTCGCGCCGCTCATGAACGGCACGAACAGCAGGTTGGTCAACAAATACTCGAAGCTGAACGAGATCGAGATGAGAAACTCGAACGGACCCGCGGCCATCGCGTCATCCAAAAGCGATTTCGGGACTGACAGGTACCAGACCCGGTCGTGCATCTTCGACCAGCTGTGAAACCCGCCGTAGTACTTGTTGTAATTGCTGATGGTGTGAATCTGGGTCTGGCAGTGCCGTAGCTCGTCGATGCTCTGGCACAGGGCAGCGAATCGAGGCGCGGGGCCTTCCAGATGCCGTGCCAGGAAAGCGAAATGGCGGTGTGCGGCGTATTCCAGTGGCGTGACGCCCTGGATGAACAGCTTGATCGCGTTGAAATAGCTGGCGTCGGACAGGGTCAGGTGACCCTGCCCTTGTGCGAAGCTGTCCAGGACGGCGTAGAGGCGTTTGTCCTTTTCCGCCTGGTACTTGTAATACGCGTCGACGGTGAGTCGGAAGGGATCTTGCCACCCGTCCCAGTCGTGGATCTTGATGCCCTCATAGCGGGTGTACGGGAACAGTTCCTCCCTTGAAACGTAGCTGGGTTCCCAATCCAGATCGCGCGTCAGGCGTGCGTAGCGTTCCTTTAGTGGAAGCTTCTTGCGGGTCGGTTTGGCGGCTTCAATCGTCACGTCAGTGCTCCCATTTCACAATTATTTGGTCGTCGTCCCACTCGGCGAAGTTCCCTGCATACGACACGATCGCCAGCTGGAATTCACCTGTCTCCCAGTCACGGCCGAGCTTCTCTTCAACCGTTTGCCGGTTGATGACGATCTGCCCGGCTGACTGGAGTTTCACCAGGCCCGGCATATGTCGAATGGTCAGGTCCGGATTGTCCGCCTTGATCGCTTCGATGAGCGCGCGGTTGTCTTCGGATTCCTGAATGTCTATGCCGACCTGGCGAACAGTTGGGCTCATGCCGCGCCTGCTGTCGTCTGCGCCCAGGCGGGCCCGGTGGTGCCGGCCAGCAGCTCGGTCGAGCGCACACTAGGTTCGTTCGCATCGATCGCGGCGGCCAGGGCGGCGACTGCACTATGCACTCGCGGTTGCCACCTCTGTGTTATCTGCGCGAGCGTGGCTCGGTTGTTGTCACCGTGGTTAGGGTCGTCACTCCATTCGCGAGTCAAGGCGTCAATCCATTTGCGGTGATCTGCAAACCAAGCCGTAAAGTGCTGGGCGAGCATGCTATAGGCGCCGGCACCGCTCATAAGGGCGGCATCATCGAGGTCGCGGTACAGCACCGGATAGATCAGCGAATCGACCAAATCTATTGCGAGAAGGCCTTCGGCCCAGTCGGACACCACCATGATTTCCTCCGCGAGCCGGCGCAGCGGCTGCAGGTACTCGGTCTCGAGCCAATTGTGCTTCGCGGTATCGAGCGCGTCCGCCCGGCCGCCCGCGAGTTCGAGGCCGATGTGAGACAGCATCTGGGCGTTGCCGATCCGGTCGAACGCCGCGAACGTGCAGCACTGTTCGATGGATGTGCCGTCGGCGAAGCGTGCACCGGCCACACTCACCAGCTGCGCGGCCGACTCGAAATGCCTCAGTGGAACGATCACCGAGACCAGAACTTCGCGCCAGGCGTCTGGCATCCGCATCAGCAGATCGCGCTCCTGGATGTACCCCAACGTCTTTGCGAACGCATCATGCAGAGCGCAGCGGGCGGTGACATATGGCGTGTAGAAGTACTGCCGAGGATCGACGAAACTGTAACTGTCGCTCAGCTGTAATGCCGTGAACCGTGGGTCGTACAGTTCTCGGTCAGGTGCCCACGTCGGCCGGTAATGGAAGTTCTCCCGAGGTTGGACGTCGACGGTGCCCTCCAGATAGCGGCTGGCTGGCTGATCGCCGAATCGATCGATGAGGTTCTGATAGGTGTTGCGTTTGGCTTCGATGACCCGGTAGCGCAATTCATATTGCACGGGCGTACTCCTATATCTGTTTCAATTGACGCTGGCGCCAGCTACCAGGTTGAGTAGCAATGCGCGCAGCTGGTCTTCGCCGGTGAGCTGTTGCTGCGGCTGCGGTGCACCTGCGTACGCCAGCTCTGCGGTCGCCGTCCGGCCGGACACCGTGGTACGTATCCGGGCGACACGATCGCGGTAACTGAGGCTGAAAGCGAGCTCGCTGGGGCCACTGTCGTCGACCAAGGTGATGGTCTCACCGTGCGCGGACAACACCGCGTTAGCTTCGCTTACGAGCTGTTCTGCCAATGAGCGGATGACCACCTGAGAATCGGTAGCCCGCGCGACCGGCCGAGTTCTGCTCGGCTCGGTCCGAGGTACCGGAGGCGTGACTCCGTCGATCAGGTCACTGACCTCAATCATGAAGGGCGTCACCGGCTTACCCCAGCGCAGGTTCGGTCGCAGCCCGCTGTGCAGACAGCAGCGGCGTAAGGAATTCCGCGATCGCCGTGTGAATTTCGGCCGCCCGGGGTATTGCGCCCGACAGCTCAAACGCGGTGTGGCACAGTCTGTCAATGCGCTGGCAGACGGTCGGCACTCCAGCGGTAGCCAACGCTTGAGCGTAGTTCTCGGCCTCGTCGCGCGTCGGGTCGATTTCCATCGTGACGACCAGGGCCGGCGGCAACCCAGACAGGTCCTCTGCTCGCGCAGGAGAGGCGTGCGGTGACACTGCATTGGCCGGATCACCGAGGTACAGCGACGCCATCCGCATGGCAAGTTCCATCGAGATGATCGGCCCGTGCGCGAACTGCCTGCGCGACTCAGTGTCGGCGAGGAAATCGACTGGTGGGGTGATGAGGACCTGCGCCCGCAACTGCGGGCCACCTTCATCGCGCAGGCGCAGTGCGACAACCGCGGCCAAATTGGCGCCGGCACTTTCCCCGGCAACCGCGATCCGCTCCGGATCACCGCCGAACTCGGTGATGTGGTCGGCGGCCCAGCGTACCGCCGCGACGGTGTCGTCGGTGGCCGCGGGGAACGGATGCTCGGGGGCGAGGCGGTAGTCCGGCGAGACGACAACAGCACCAACACGACGCGCCAGGGTTGCGCAGGGTTCGTCGTAAAGGTCGAGGCTGCCGCCGATCCAGCCGCCGCCGTGGTAGAAGACCACCACCGGCAGGGGACCCTCGATCGGCGGTCGATATAGCCGCACCTTGCGATGGCCCCCATCGATCGGATACCGGGCATCAACGATGCTGACGTCGTCGGCGACCGGCAGCTGCATGAGTTTGAACGACTCCATGGCGGCCCGGGCCTCTTCGAGCGTGCAGTCCTCGAGCGGTTTGGCCCCCATGTTCTGCAAGCCGGCCAGAAAGAACACCGCGGAGCCGTCGAGCTTGATCAAGCTGGACAGCGGCCGGTTCTCTCCGTCAAATGAGAAGCCGGCGTAACCGGTGGTCTCGACCTCTGCGCAAATCGCCCGGTACATCGGCGCGCCGGTGAACAACGAGAGCGGCGTCCGCGGCTTGCCGGGAATGTTGTCGCCCATGTACCACGTGGTCGCCGTCGGGAACAGCGTCGCGTCGGCGACCTCCCGAACCAGCTCGTTGTACCGGTCCTCAGCCAAGTCGGTCACCTCGGCCGTGGTATGACCGTGCGAATCGAGGTATCCGATGAGGTCTCCGACGAAGTCGACGCTGTCTTCGATCGCGAGCGGATTATTGAAAAGGGCCGCGGCACTTTGTGGTCCGTTGATGTGGAACAGGTTCGGGAACCCGTGGGTGGCCATCCCGATGTAGGCGCGTTGTCCGTGCGCCCAATGATCGGTCAGTTTTCGACCACCACGGCCAATGACTCCCATCCGCGCCAGGGCTCCGGCGCCAACGTCGAAGCCCGTGGCCAGGACGATCACATCGAACTCATACTCGTGATCTGTGGTCGCGATGCCCTTCTCGGTGATCCGCACGATCGGCGTGGTCCGGGCGTCAACGAGATGCACGTGCGGCAGATTGAAAGCCTCGAAGTAGTTAATCTCGAATGTGGCGCGTTTGACCCCGTACGGGTGATCGTTCGGGCACAGCAGCTCCGCAAGCTTCGGGTCGTGGACCCGCTCGCGGATCTGCTCCCGGATGAAGTCCGCCGCGGTCGCGTTCGCCACAGGATTGAAGATCAAGTCGTAATAGGACGACGTGATCATCCGAAAGCCGCCACCGTTGTAGAACTCGTCGTAGACCTTGCGGCGTTCTTCGGGCGTGTCCATCAACGCCGATCGCACGGCGCGCGGATATGGCGCGCCGGCAATGCTATTGCGGGACTCCTGCCGATTTCTTGAGAAGTCCGCCACAGCCTGTGCGAAGTCTTCGTCGGTAAGCGGCCGATTGCCCAGGGGGCAAGCGAAGTTGGGAGTGCGTTGGAACACAGTCAACTCGCCGACCTGTGGGGCGATGGTTTGGATGACCTGGATTCCGGTCGATCCGGTGCCGATCACCGCCACCCGCTTGCCGGTCAGGTCAACCCCCTCGGCCGGCCACTGAGTGGTGTGCAGCACTGTGCCGGTGAAATCCTCCTGGCCCGGGAAGTCGTTCTTCTTCGACGTCGAGAACGCACCGGCGGCGTTGATGAAGAACCGGGCGGTCGTGACGGAGCCGTCGTCACTTCGGACGGTCCAGCGGTTGGTCTCCTCGTTCCACACCGCCGACGTGACGCGAGTGTTGAACCGGAAGCTGCGGCGCAGATCGAACCGATCCGCGACGTGGTTGAGATAGGCCAGGATTTCCGGCTGCGCGGCGAAGCGCTCGGTCCATCGCCATTCCCGCTGCAGCGCTTCATCGAACGTGTAGGAGTAGTAGATGCTTTCGAAGTCGCATCGCGCTCCGGGGTACTTATTCCAGTACCACACGCCGCCGGGGCCCCCGGCTGCCTCGAAACATTGCACGGTGAGTCCCTGCACGTTTCGCAGCCGGTGGGTGGCATACAGGCCGGAAAAGCCGGCGCCCACAATTACTGCATCAACGTCTCTGTTGGTCATGCAGCAACCATGCTTTGATGTGACCCTTCGCACATCGGCCTAATGACCCCAATGGATACCTGTCGGGATACCTGTTTCTTCCGTCAGACGTTGCTGGCCGGCATGGCCGACATAGCCGAGGAGTTAGGTCACGCGGCGTTCATAGAGTTAAGCACGGGGTTGACGCTTCGGGATCAGCTCGGCGCGCGCCGAATAGCACAATAGAACACCCGCGCCGCCTCGGCCGACGGTCGACCGGCACGGTCGATCACAGCCACATCCTCCTAAGTCGGTTTGGACCGGCGCACACCAGTGACCAAAGCCCTGATGCACCGCGAGGCAAAATGGCCCACCACCTCCTCGCCGGTGACACCCACCTGGTCATCGTCGAGAACGACACGTCCTATCCTCGGCGTGGTTGCCGATAAACCTGATCTGTTCTGTAGTCAACCGGATGTTCAGGGTGTGCAGCACCGCACCCATCGCCGGGACGGCGCAATAGGCTTCGACATCTCCTGGTTGTTCCACATGAACGTGGCGACCCTGCTGTCGGCACTCACGCCGACATCGCGTAGCGCGTTGGCCAGTTGCGCTGTCCGTGCACCGACTTCGCCGAATGTTGCCACCCGGACGGTGCCATCCGATTGTCGCGTCCGAACCTGACGATCCGCGTGCACACTGGTTCCGTGCCGCACGATCGCACCAACGGTCAGCGGATAGTCCTGCATCGTGCTCTTCACGTGTTGGGCTTTTCCGCCTAGGCTTCCCAGCCGTCGAAGGAGCACTCCACTGTCGTGGTGTCCATGCTGTTCAACAGGTCCAGGTGCGGCCCTGTCTTCGGCAGTTCGTAGCAGTAGAAGTACCTTGCCGCACAACGCTTGCCGTCGTAGAAGCCACCAGTTCGATCCGCTGCGGCTACAAGCTGTTCCAGCCAGATCCAGCCGATGACGATATGCCCGAAGGCCTCCAAATACAGCGCGCTGTTGGCCAACGCGAGATCAGGTTGGTCAGACCCAAGCAGCGTGGTAGTGACGTCTAGCAGTCGTTGCCACGCCGAACCTAGTTGCGCGGCAAGTTGTGCCGGCTCGCCGTCGAGCGCCGCGGCCTCGCCGATGGTGTTCGCGATCAGGGCCCCCAGAGCACGCAGTCCCGCGCCGTCGTGTTGGCCGACTTTGCGGCCGAGCAGGTCCAGACTCTGAATTCCGTGCGTGCCTTCGTGAATCGGGTTGAGCCGGTTGTCACGGTAGTGCTGTTCGACGTCGTATTC
>JBEVHL010000151.1:0-4464 GCA_040511255.1 Mycobacterium sp.
CGGGTCGCCTTGCTGTGGTCGGCCGGCGATGTGGTGGCAGCGAGCCGCACCAAGTTCAGGAACGGCGTCACCTTGCCCGGCCGTAAGGCCCGCACCGGCTCCATGGCGTAGGCCGCTCCGTAGAGAGCGGCAATGGGGATGCCGAGTCGTGGTGCAGCGACACCGGTTTCACCCGCCGCGATCTCGTAGAGTTGCCGCATGCTGAGATAGCTCTCCGAGATGATGTAGCGCTGCCCGACGCGTCCGTGTTCGGCGGCCAGGACCAGCGCACGCGCGGCATCCTCGACGCCCACCACTTCCGTGCTGACCCCGGTCACGTAGAACGGCATCTTGCCTGCCGCGGCCCGAGCGACCAGTCCGCCGTGTGGGGTCGGTTGCCAGTCTCGGGGACCGTAGGGGGTGGAGACGCACAGGGTGACCGCGGGCAGGCCGCGTTCGGTTGTGTAGCGGCGCACCAGATCTTCAGCGGTGCGGCGAGCGGCGATGTAGGGACCACCTTTGTCCGCCCAATTGAACGGGGTGTCTTCGGTGACAGCGGAGCCGTCCCGGCTGACCGCAATCGTCCCGATGGTGCTCAAATACACGAACCGCTGCAGGTCGGCGTCTGCGGCAATATCGAGCACGTGGCGCAGTCCGTCGACATTGGTGCGGATCAACGGTGCCGGGTCCGGCAGCATGGCGCGGGCGTCCACCACGCAGTAGAAGACCACATCGCGGTCAGCCATCGCCGACCGCACGGCGTCGGAGTCGAAGATGTCGCCGTAGCAGCGTTCCACGTCGAGATCGTCGATGCCTCGGGTGGGACTGGTCTGGCGCAACAACACCCGGACGTCATCGCCGCGCGCGACGAGCTGTCGGGTGACGTGCGAGCCTACGAATCCACTTGCGCCCATCACCAGGACCTTGCGGGGAACACTCATCCAGTCGATACCTCAGGGCAGCAGGGCGTCCACATACTGTAACTATTACAGTACCTAAAACAGGTACTGTAATCTATCCCACAGTGCATCGGACGCGAGGAGGGCAGCAGTCATGAAAGTGCCTTTCACCTGGAAGGTCACCGGTTGGTTCATGATCGGATGGTCCGCGGAACTCGCCGCCGGCGACGTGCGGCCGGTGACGTATTTCGGTGAGGATCTGGTCCTGTATCGCGACGAGCCGGGGCAGCTGCACCTGCTGGAGGCGCACTGCAAGCACCTCGGCGCCCACATCGGCCATGGCGGCAAGGTGGTCGGGGATTGTGTGGAATGCCCGTTTCACGGCTGGCGCTGGGGCCCTGACGGCACCAATCGCTACATCCCCTATCAGCCCGATAAACCCAACCGCGGATTGCGGCTGCGGTCCTATCCGGTCAAGGAGCAGTACGGCTGTATCTTCATGTGGTTTCAGCCGGACGGGAAGGAACCGCAGTGGGAGCTGCCCGACATCTTCTGGAAGTTCCCGCAGTTCGAGACCGATCCGGACGCCTATTACCGGCCGTACCCGGAGTTCTCCAGCCGCGCCGACGCCATCCCGGTGCACCCGCAGATAGTCGCCGAAAACGGACCTGACAGTTCACATTTCCGGTATGTGCACGGTGCCACGGTCACGCCGGTGTGCCTGCACTGGGAGAACGTCGACGAGGAGTGGCGGTTCCTGACCGGCTGGCCCGATACCCGCAGCGACGATCCCGACGCGATGGCGCTACGCATCCACAGCCACTTCTCCGGGCTGGGATTCGCGATGAGTGTGTTCGAGGGTTCGTCTAATCACCGACTGATCTTCGCCTGCACCCCGGTCGACGACGAGGTGTCCGACATGTTCTATTCCATCTGGTGGCCCAAGGTGCCCGGCGAGACCTCCGACGTCCCGCCGGAGAAGGTCCGCGAGAAGGTCGAGCGGCAGTTCCTCAAGACCGTCTGGGAGGACGTCGACATCTGGCGCTGGCAGAAGTACGTCGAGAAGCCGGCGCTGTCCAAGATCGACGCTAAACCCTATATGGCCATGCGTAAATGGGCCACCCAGTTTTATGAGGTACCACCGGCCGACATGACGTCGGTATGACGGTCGATCTGGACAAGCTGACCACGCTGGTCGCGCCGGGGCACACCGCGATCGTCACCCAGGAACTCCAGGGTGCCGTCGTCGGCCCGAACGCGGGGTTGGTGGCCCTGGCCGAGGAGGCCCGTCGGGAGGCCCTGCCCAATATCGCGCGACTATTGCCGGTCGCGCGCGCGGCGGGCGTTCCCGTCGTGCACTGCCTGGTGCAGCGCCGCCCCGACGGACTGGGCTCCAACCACAACGCCAAACTGTTCGCCATCGGCGCCGCCGGAGTGGACCTCACCCCGGGTGGCGACGGCGCCACGCTGCTGTCCGAATTCGGGCCCGAGCCAACCGATCTGGTCCTACGGAGGTGGCATGGCCTCGGCCCGATGGGCGGCACCGACCTGGACGCCATCTTGCGCAACCTCGGTATCACGACGATCGTCGCCGTGGGGGTGTCGCTGAACGTCGCCATCCCCAACCTGGTGATGGACGCGGTCAACGCGGCCTACCGGGTGGTGCTACCGCGTGACGCCGTCGCAGGCGTGCCCGCCGACTACGGCACCGCGATCATCGACCACACCTTGGCGTTGCTGTCCACCGTGGTCACCATCGACGACCTGATCAAGGCGTGGCAGGGGTGACCGTGCAGTTCACCGTGTCAGCGGTCGCCGATGCGGTCGCGGCCGCCATCCCCGATCGCACACTGCTGATCCAGGGTGACCGGCGGTACTCCTACGCCGAGGTGGTCGAGCGGTCCAACCGACTGGCGTCCTATCTGCACGCGCAGGGTCTGGGCGTCCACACCGCGCGGTCAGGCCTTGCCGGGCACCAGACCGGCCAGGACCTGCTCGGCATCTACGCCTTCAACGGTCCGGAGTACGTCGAGGGGATGCTCGGCGCGTTTCGGGCCCGGGTGGCCCCGTTCAACGTCAACTACCGCTACGTCAAGAACGAATTGCGTTACCTGCTCGACGATTCCGGTGCCACCGCGCTGCTCTATCACGCCAGGTTTGCGCCCCGGGTCGCCGAGATCCGGCCAGAGCTACCGGCGCTGCGGGTGCTGATCCAGATCGCCGACGATTCCGGCAACGACCTGCTCGACGGCGCCGTCGACTACGAGACGGTGTTGGCCTCGGCAGCTCCGACACCGCCGCCGGTCACGGCCGAACCCGACGACCTCTACGTGCTCTACACCGGAGGCACCACCGGCATGCCCAAGGGTGTGCTCTGGCGCCAGCACGACATCTTCGTCGCGTCCTTCGGAGGTCGCGACCTCTACACCGGGCACACCGCCGGATCCCTGGCTGAAATCGTCGACAAGGCGGCAGCCAACCCCGGGATGACGTTGATGGTCCTACCGCCGCTGATGCACGGCGCCGCGCAGTGGGGGGTGATGACCGCGCTGACCGGCGGCCAGACCGTCGTATTCTCCGCTGTGGCAGACAGATTCGATGCCCCCACTGTGGTCGACGAGATCGCGGTCAACAAGGTCGCCGTAGTGACCATCGTCGGCGATGCGATGGCGCGCCCGTTGGCCGACGCCATCGAGACGAGCTCTACGGACATCTCTTCACTGTCGGCCGTCGCCAACGGCGGGGCTCTGCTCACCCCCACCACGAAGCAGCGCCTGATCGACGCGAAACCCGGGCTGGTGATCGTCGACGGTGTCGGGTCCTCCGAGACGGGTGCGCAGTTGACGCATATGTCCACCAGCGGGGCGGTCTCCACCGGTACGTTCAAGCCTGGGCCGGATACCTTCGTGGTGTCCGACGACTTCGCCACCATTCTCGAACCCGGTCACGACGGTATCGGCTGGCTCGCCCAGCGTGGTCCGGTTCCGTTGGGCTACAAGGGAGATGCCGCTAAGACGGCGGCGACGGTCCCTGTCGTCGACGGCACCCGGTACGCCGTACCCGGCGATCGGGCCCGGCACCTGGCGGACATGTCGATTCACCTGCTCGGTCGGGATTCGGTGACCATCAACTCCGGCGGCGAGAAGATCTTCGCCGAAGAGGTCGAGACGGCCATCGCTGCTCACCCGGACGTGGCCGATGTTGTGGTCACCAGCCGGCCCAGTGACCGCTGGGGACAGGAGGTGGTGGCCGTGGTGGCGCTGGTCGACGGTGCGACGGAGGACGTCGACGCGCTGATCGCCCACACCGCCACTCTGCTGGCGCGGTACAAGTTGCCGAAGGCAGTGGTGTTCCGGCCGGTGATCCAACGCAGCCCGGCCGGTAAAGCTGACTACCGGTGGGCCAAGGAGCAGGCTGCGCGAACGTCAGCCTAGGCCAACGCTCGGCGACGAGGGTCCGCCTAGCTCAACGCTCGGCCAGCACCCGCACTGGCACGTTGCTCCAACCGGCCACGTTCTGCATGTTGACCCGCCGGCAACGCGCGAAGTCCACCTCGAACCGAGGCATGAAATCGAGTAACTTATCC
>JBEVHL010000152.1:0-11653 GCA_040511255.1 Mycobacterium sp.
GGCAGGCCACCGAGCCGACCTCGCAACACCAAGTCTCTGGGCCGAAACCTGAGCCGCTACGGACTACCGACACTGGCTGCTCGCAACTCGGCGATGATCGCCAACGCCCTCGATCTAGAACCGATCGTGGTCAGTGATCTCTTCGGCGTCGCACCCCAGACCGCGCACAAATGGGCCCAATATGCACAAGCCAGCTGGGCCGCCTACCTCGCTGCACGAACCGGCGAGAAGTAGGTGACTTTGATCGTTTTCCCATGCCTCACCGTAACGACTCCAATGCCCACGGCCTTGGTCTGTCTCGTTTTCTCTGTGTCCACCGGGCATTTCGTCATGTGACACGCTGCGAGTTCCGACAGTTGATTAACTCTTTCAGGCCCGGCTACCGATCGGTGGCGAGTCCTTAGACTAAAGAAGCGAGATCGTCCTACCAACACAGCGCGCTTGCGCTGCATCAAGTCCCGCTAAGTCCCGCATAAGTAAACGGGCTGATACATGCACAACCCCCTCCGTGCTGAGACACTGAAGCGACAACACCCGCATTGGGATGGAGGAGGGCCGTGTCGCAGCTGCAAGCACTCCGTGAGGTTCCCACCGAGACAGCGCCATTCAACGAGTTGGCCACGCGCATCGATGGTCTCCCTCTGGAACCCCGCTGCCGTATATGCCGCAACGACGCGCTGCGGCGAAAGGTCAACGCTCTCCTGAGCAGTGGCGCTAGCTACTAAGACCTGAAAAAGTCAGCGCGCGTCGATCGCTGGTTGGATGGGCTTGAGCTGGGAGGATGGCCTCGAACCCTTGGGTGAGAAGGGATCGAGGCCATCGTGCTCAGAACTGTAAGTGATCAGCCGACGTTGTGGGACGCGATCTTGCCGTCGCAGCTGTTGGTGCTGCCCACCGAGTTGGCGCGGGTGGATGTGTTGCTGGATGATCCGGTGTTCTTCGCGCCGTTCGCAGCGCATTTCGATGCCCGTATCGGTCGTCCGTCGATTCCGATGGAGACCTATCTGCGGTTGATGTTCTTGAAGTTCCGCTACCGGTTGGGCTATGAGGTGTTGTGCCGAGAGGTGGCGGATTCGATTTCCTGGCAACGGTTCTGCCGGATCCCGTTGGGTACTCGGGTACCGCATCCGACCACGTTGATGAAGATCAGCACCCGATGTGGAGACGACGCGGTCGCTGCGTTAAATGAGGCGCTGCTAGTCAAGGCGGCCGCCGGCAAGCTGCTGCGTACTGACAAGGTGCGCGCCGATACCACCGTGGTGTGCGCTGACGTGGGTTATCCCACTGATTCGGGGTTGTTGGCCCGGGCCGTCGGCACGATGTGTCGCACGGTCGCGCGGATCAAAGCCACCGGGGCCGCGACCCGCACCCCAGCCCGCGATCGGCGCCGCAGCGCGGGTCGTCGTGCCCGTGCGATCGCCTCCAAGCTGCGAGTGCGCGGTGCCCAACAGCGCGATCAAGCCCAGGCCGCGGTGCGCCGAATCACCGGGGAGCTGGCCGGGATCGCCAAACAGGCGATGACTGAGGCTGCTGCGGTGCTGCGCAACGCCCGACGCGCGCTGCGCACCGCCACCGGGCCGCGCAAAGGCCGACTGGCCCAAGCGATCAACCACCTCGACACCATGGTGCAGCGCACCCAGCGATTGGTGGCCCAGACCCGCAGCCGGCTGGCCGGGGTGATGCCCGAGTCGGCCACCCGGCTGGTCAGCCTGCACGATGCCGATGCCCGCCCGATCCGCAAGGGACGGCTGGGCAAGCCCGTCGAGTTCGGCTACAAAGCCCAGATCGTCGACAACGCCGACGGGGTCATCCTCGACCACACCGTCGAGATCGGAAACCCGCACGACGCACCGCAATTAGCTCCGGCGATCGAACGGATCACCCGCCGCACCGGACGCCCACCACGCGCGGTGACCGCTGATCGCGGCTACGGCTATGCATCGGTTGACCGTGGCCTGCACGACCTCGGCGTGGCAAGCGTGGCAATCCCCATGCGCAGCCCAACCCGGCGCCGCGCGCCGCGAATTCGAACACCGGCGAGCCTTCCGCGACAAGATCAAATGGCGAACCGGATCCGAAGGACGAATCAACCACCTCAAACGAAGCTACGGCTGGAACCGCACCGAACTCACCGGCATCCACGGCGCCCGAACCTGGTGCGGACACGGCGTCTTCGCCCACAACCTCGTCAAGATCAGCGCCCTGTCAGCATGACCCGGCATGACCATCCGGCCGGCCACAATCGTCAACCCCACCCGACCGGGTCTCTCACCCCCAACCCCTTTCAGGTACTAGTAGCTATGCGATGGTCTTGCGCGCGCTCGAACAGGACAACGCGAAGCTAAACGAGCGAGACCGGGTCACCATCGATTCGATTCGCCACCACACCAGGCGGCACTTCCCCGTGCAGAACGTTGCCCGGGCAACCTACCGCGCAATCCTCGAGCGGCGAGCCAAAGAGAACGGCGTCGACTTCGTCAAAGGTGTAGTCACCGCGATCACGCCGATGGCGCTCTACGAGACCGTCATGGTCAAGGGCTATGAGACACTTGTTGACTCGGACACCAAGGTTGATGTCAACACCGGCATGATCGCCGCCGGTCGGCTGCAGGCGCTCATCGAATCCCGGGCCGGCGGCACCCGCATCGCCGACCTCATGATGCAGATGGGTCGCATCATCGACGCCATCCACTCCAGCGTGCCGGAAGAGCTGTGGCCGGAGATCCTGCGCAAGATCGATGGACCCGTCGCGGCTGATACACCGGCGGATGAGTTCGAAGACTGTGACGACGCGGAGGACGGGTACGACAACGTGGACCCCGCGGAGGCAGACGAGGACTGCTGGACTCCGTACGCACGGAGAGCCGGGCGAGATGATCGTGAAGGTGGACCGGCCCCGCGCGCAAAACTTGTAGCGCAACTCGGCAGGTAGGCGCGGAAAAAGCGATCAGGTTGGTTATCGAAAACCTTTGGGGTACAGACTATCTCGCTAGAGACAGGGCTTTCTGCAGCACGTTCGAGCTGCTAGCGTCGTGTGCGCATGCAGTGAATACATACAGCACCGGCGAGGTTGAGAAGTGCAGCGGGGCGTCGGCGACAAGAGGGCAACGGCCAATTACCGGCACAAGCAGGTGCGGCAGTCCTGATCAGGGCTGAGCTTCCGCGCTATATCTCAGCTGAATCGCAAGCCACATCGCAGAACGAATCACTTGTCCCCTGTACCTGTCGTCTAAAGAGGCTTCTCCATGTCCACCAGTACTTTTCGTTCTGAGCGTGCCCGCTACGCATCCCTGACCCGCTCCCGTCCCGCCGATGACCCTGAGCTGGTCGCATCCCGCCAGCGAATGCACGAGCAGGGGCTGATCGACGCCATCGACCGTGCGCTGCAGAAGGCATCCCCAATAACCGGCAAGGTGCATGAACGCATCGTCGCGCTGCTGTCCAGCCGTGAGGATGCCGCCACGTGATCAGGACGTACACCACCGGCGAAGTTACCGCGATCGTCGGGGCACCTTCAGAACCCTGGCTCATCCAGCAGCTGCGGGCTGGTCGCTTCTTCGGTCGCAAGGTCGGCACTGGCGGATGACCGAGCAGGACAACGCCGACGCTCTCGACGGATTCCCGTGTCGCCAGTACGGTGCCCCGCGGTCTGATGTCACGCAGCCGGAAGCGGGTGGCCAGGTGACCACTCAGGGCACGGGACTACCGACAAAGTCCGCGCTCCGGGCAACCAGCCCCGGGGATCGCTATTCCAGGCGGACGCCGGCCATGCTCGTGCCGCTGTGGCCGCATCGTCTCCGACTACACCCAATAATGCTTTCCCGTCGCACCGTGGGACACCCCCGGCCTGCCGCCCCGGCGGATGAAAGACCGCTGCCTCGGCGGATGCACCTCTGCGCCTACCGCGACGACGACCCGGCCTACTGCTGGCGCTGCCACGTCTCCCGATCACCGGACACCGCGATGTGCCCCAAGTGCCAAGCAGCGGAGAAGGACAGGCCACGATGACTGCCAGCCCGGAGACCGTCGCCTACCTCAAGCAGGTGAAGGACTACGACCTCGCCGCCGCCCGCGACGGCACCGAACCATCCAACCCGCCCAAGCCGGCGACCGCCGAGGTCGCCATGGACGCCAGCGCGGCGCGCGCCAAGATCATCGGCTTGATCCTCGACTACCAGACGACCGGTCGGTTCCCCGGCTGGGAGCCCACCCCGGACGCTCAGCTCGCGGCAGCCGAACTGATCGAGCAGTACACCAACCAACAGGAAAAGTAGATGAACGACCTCGATTTCACCGGCATGACTCGGGCCGAGTGCGACGCCTACATGGTCGGCGATCTGACTGCGCCGCTGCGCAACCCGGACTGGCGCGAAGGCGTCTACGCAGATGACGGTACCAATGATTTTTACCGCCCCAACGTCGCCACCGCGGATCTGATGAGGCTCGCCGAGGTCGGCAAATACCTGCTCTACGAAGCCATCTGGGTCGCTGACGAACAGGACGACAGGAAGTTTTTCAAGGAGGCGTTCGGCTTCTATGGCAGCTCACTGATCAACGCCGCGCTGATTGAAATGGACCTATCCGAGCGTGATGGTCGCACCGGCGAGGTGATGACGCGATGACTCTCATGCACTCCTGGATTCGCTTCTGGCTCAAGCGTGATGACCACAAGTTCGCGGAGTATGCCAAGCACCGGGATGAATTCGACCAAGGAGTAGCGGACTCCGGGGTCTTACCGGATGTCCTGGAAATGTGCGCGCGATACGACCAGAACCTTCACGACCGCAACCAGTTCCCGGTCGGCGCGTTCTTCGATTCCATCGATGAGCACGGCGGTCGCAAGCCCACGGCCGAGAGGCTGTTCGTCGTCGCCGAGGTCGGCGCGGACCTGTTCTATACGGCCCTGTGCACCCCCGACAATGACGACAACAAGGAGTTTTTCGTCCAGGCGTACGACCGCTGGGGCGCGCTGGTCGACACCGCGCTGCAGGAGTGCGATCTGCCGCATCGCAACGTGATGACCGGCGAGGTGGCCGAATGACGACGATGTATCACCCGACCGACAGGCGGAACCGCGACTCCATTGCCCGACTCGGTTTGCTCATCGCCTACCACCGCCTGTGGAACGATTTCTATGACCCTGACGGATGACCCTGAGTTGGTCGCCGCCCGCGCTGTCATGGCCGAGGAGTCCTTGGTCGACGCCATCGCCAAGGCGCTGTCGAAGGCTCCTTCGTTAACGCGCGCGGTGCGCGAACGGATCAACGCCCTGCTGGACGGCGCATCATGACCGCTCAGGTCCCATCACCCTCCCCAGCGCCGCAACGGGCCTCAAATCGCGCCACCGTCAATGGGAATCGCCCTCCTGGTGGGGCGATCATCTTGCAACGGCTGCCGTAACTGGTGGGACCGGACTGGGGGCTGCACACTGTAGCTCCTGCCATCAGACCTTCACCGGCGTGGGCGCCTTCGAGATGCACCGCTCCGGCTCACACGCCGGCGGGGCCCGGCACTGCCTCGACCCGGCAACAGTCCGCTCGGAGAAGACCGGCGAACCGCTGCTCGTCCCCGCCGACAAACCATGGGCGGGCTGGTCTCGGCCCGGGACTTGGAGAGGACCCGAAGAATGACCGCAGCGCGGAGACGCGCGCCTATTGGCAGGGACCTGGGGCGTATTACGCCGCAGCCGAACGTAACGGCACCGATCACACCCACCCGCCCGAGCCGCCGACCGCCGACATCACTCGAGGTCGCTGTGGCGACGGCGAAGGTCGTGAAGCCGACATCGCTGCATCCCTGTGGCATCCCCACATAGTCGCGGTCCATGACCGGGGAGAGCACGACGGTCAGCTTTGGATCACGATGGACTACGTCGAAGGCACCGATGCCGCCCAACAAATGCGGGATCGATACCCGCATGGGATGCCGACGAAGAATGTGCTCGAGATTGTGTCAGCTATCGCTGATGCACTCGACTATGCCCACGAACGCTACTTGCTGCATCGAGACGTGAAACCGGCAAATATCTTGCTCACCGACCCGCGCATGGGCGACCGTCGAATTCTACTGGCCGATTTTGGAATCGCACGGGCTGCCAACGACATCAACGGTCTGACGGCAACTAACGTGACCGTTGGATCAGTCGCTTACGCTGCGCCGGAACAGCTTACCGGCAAGGCGGTTGACGGCCGCGCAGATCAGTATGCTCTTGCCTGCACAGACGAGGTGTAGCCCGCGAAGGAGACGACGGCGGCCCGCAGCCACCGCTCCGATCCGCCGGCGACACCCGCGACAACGCGTGAGGCGCCGGCTGCTCGCTGACGGCTGAGCCTGCGCCACTCCTCGGATGCGATCAGCGGACCGCGGCGGCGAGCGGCTCCGCCGGGCTCTGATGCGCGGCTAGAGTCGATCGCGTGGCAGTGGTCGACGTCGACGACGACGGCGTCGTTCTCCCGTTCGCCGCCTCCATCCTGGCGCGCGACCTCGTGACGGCAGGGATGCCGACCGCGGACGCGCTTCCGCTGGCGCGAAGGGTCGGCGACGAGCTCGCCTCGCACGGCCAGCCCGTCGTGTCCAGCGCCGTCCTCGGGTCCGAGACCGCTCGGCAGCTGGCCGCCTGCGGCGAGTACGGCGTGCTGCGGCGGTTGCGGGTGCGCTGGTGGATGCGCACCGAACGGGTCCCCGTGGTGATCGCCATCGGCGGGACCTCCGGCTCCGGCAAGTCGACCGTCAGCCAGGAGGTGGCGCAGCGGCTGGGGATCGACGCGGTGGTGAGCACGGACGTCGTCCGGGCAATCCTCCGGGTCACCTTGCACCCGGAGATGCTGCCGGCCCTGAGCGAGTCGTCCTTCTCGGCCCAGCGGATGTTCCGCTCCAACCTGGAGGGCAACCGGCTCCTCGTCGCGTTCGAGCAGCAGGCCACCATCGTCTCCCATGCCGCGCTGGGGCTGGTCCGGCGAACCATTAAGGAGGGCCATCAGCTGGTCCTGAACGGGGTGCACATCGTGCCCGGCCTTGTCGACGTGCCGGCGGACTGGCCGTACTTCTCGTACATGCTCACCGTGCCCGACCGCGACGACCACCGACGCCGGTTCGAGGCGCGGTTCGCGACGAGCGACCGACCGGCCGACTACTACCAGTCGAGGCTGGCGGCCATTCGCGAGCTCGACGACTACCTGGTGGGGCACAGCCGGCGTGCCGGCGTGCCGGTGGTCGAGTCCGTGGAGTTCGAGCAGACGGTCGCGGACCTGATCGACGTCATCGCCATGGACCTGGAGAAGGCCTTCGCGATCCCGTGAGCCAGCAGCCGTGTCGCCCGCCGGCCGCGCACGAGGAGCGGAGGCCCCGCTCCTTCATCACGTCAGCGAGTAACACGCCGATATAACCGCCAGTGGCTCCGGCGCCGACGATGAGTGTCTTCACAGATGTCCTTCCTCAAAGGTGGCGATCCTGCCCGTACTGTGACCGCGGCGTCAAAGGTACAGAAATCTGTACGGCGATGAGCCAAGCAGTTGGCACAGCGGATCAAGCACGGTGTCGGCTTACATCCGGCATTAGTAAAGCCAGGCCGCGGGCCTCCTGCCGCTCGTCATCGTCGGCAATGGCATCAATGTGGCTTTCCATGGCACCGAGGTACTCGCGGAGCCAGTTCGTTCTCGCCAATTTCGATGTTGTCTATGCAGGTCTCGGCTCTGACGTTCTCGGCGTGGACGATCAATGCCTTACGTTCCCCCTCAGCCTGTAGCTTCTCGCGTTCGATTGCTGCGAATCGTTGCTGTTCCCGACGCCGGTCCGCGCTGTCACAGCGTCGCCCAAGCTCCACAGGATAGTGGGCAGCTGGCTTTCGACCTTGACGAGTTTTCCTGGTGCATCTGACCACGACTCACCGATCCCAGTGCGTGAGCCAGACTCCGAAATGAGCGACTGTGAATGGGCAGCGGAGGCAAACTCCTGAGGTGGACGTTGGTTTCCTGCTGCCGCCGCGTGAGCTGCTCAGGGGAACAACGCATCTGACGACCATGGCAACTGGAGTCGGTGTTAGACGACTGCCCAGCGATGCTCGAGAGTCGAGAAAGACATAGCCCGAAGCGCTCGTGTCCAACCTCAGGCCTTGCTGTTGCGGGCTGCCACGACGCCGACACCGTGGGTGCGCGCGGCAGCACCGGCCAGGGTGACGCCCCGCTCGGTGACGACCCGTCCAACGCCGTCGTGACCGTCGAGGACGGCGACCGCACCGAAAGTGCTGACGGTTTGGACGGCGGTGACCGGGTTCATCACTCCGGACCGAATACGAGCGACATACCAGGGCAGGCGCAACATGCCGTGCGAGGGATGTCCCCACATATCAGAGGTGACAAGGGATTCCGAGACCAGCCGGGCATCGCCGGCAGGCACACCAACCGCCTCCAAGATGGCGACACTGTGGGCGACAACCTCCTCAGCGGTCAACTGGGCGCCGCCATCGGTGTGTCCTGCTCTGGTCTCACCCACGGTCATCGGTAGAGGTCTCGCAATCTGGCCACCTCGTCATCGCTGACCGGTGAGGTCGGGTGGCCTTGCAGCAGCAGGTGCAGTTTGGCGGTTTCTTCAAGCTCTTCGAGCACGTCAGCCGCTGATGCCAGATCCCCGGCGGCGACGATCGGCCCGTGGTTGGCCAGCAACAGTGCGTGATGGTTGGCGGCCGTCAGCTCAGCAAGCGGCCCGAGCGCCGGGTCACCGGGTGCGTGATACGGCAGCAGCGGCAGCACTCCGACGCGCATCGCGTAGTAGGCGGTGAGCGGTGGGATCGCGTTGTCGCGGTTCGTGTCCCGCATACAGGACACCGCGACCGAGTAGGTGCTGTGGGTGTGCACGACGGCCCGGGCAGACGGGCGGGCTCGGTACATCGCCAGGTGCAGGAACGCCTCCTTGGTGGGCGGCAGACCGCCGATGTGCCGTCCAGCGGCGTCGAGGCGCGACAACGATTCCACCTCGAGCTCGCCGAGGCTGATCCCGGTCGGTGTCAGGAGCAGGGTGCCGTCCGACTCGAGTGCCGACAGGTTCCCGGTGCGCCCGAAGGTCAGGCTGCGGACGAACAGCGACGCCCCCAGCGCGACAAGGCTTTCAGCGGTGCGGTCGGTAGACCGGCCCATCTGTGGGCCGCTCATCCGAGCTCGGCGACGGTGGCCGCCCGCACCAGCAGGTCCGGTTTGCCGAAGTTCCCGGACTTCAGCAACAGCGTTACCGGGTTCGTGTCGACCGTGCTGCACCAGGGCACCCCGGTGTCCATCTCTGCGTTAACGAGGACGGCTTTGACTCCGAGCGCGTCGACGACGGCGCCGGAGGTTTCGCCGCCCGCCACGATGATGCAATGCGCCCCGAGGGCGACCGCGGCAGCGGCCAGGCCGCCCATCATGCGTTCCAGCTCTGCGGCCACCGTGGCGTCGGCGGGTCCGCGTTCCGACGCTGGCGCCGAGGAGTACATCAATACCGGTGTGGTGCCGAGGTTCTCGGCCAACCAAGCCAGCGCGTCCGGGTAGAGGTCAGTGGTGTTCTCGACGCTGCGGGGATCCAACCGGTAGGACGGATAGCACTCGATGGCGTGTGCGACCTGGCCCAGCGTGGCTTGTGAGCAACTACCGGCGAAGATCGCGATCGGTCCTGCGGGCGCCGGGACCGATGGTGGATCGACATCGTTGAGGTCCCGATCGTGCAGAACTTTCCCCAATGCCCCGGCCAGACCGGCGGAGCCGGTGATGACGCCGAGGTGTACACCGGTTGCAGCGATCGCCAACAGGTCGGCTTCATCAAGCGCATCGACGATGATGTCACGCACGCCATCAGCGCGCAAAGCCGCTATCCGCGGGGCGATCGCAGCTGAGCCTCTTCGCACCACCGGCAGCGGGATCAGGGCCACGGGATGCGGTGTCTGACGGCTCAGCACTGCGACGATGTCTAAATCGGTCATCGGGGTCAGGAGGTGGCGCGCCATCGATGATTCCGAGAGCAACCGGTCCCCGACGAACAGGCGACCGTTGTAGAGGGTACGGCCATGCTCGGGGGCAGCCGGACAGATGATGGTCACCGACTCATGCTCGTCGATTGCATCGCGGTTGGCGATACCGACGAAGCGGCAAAAGTGATGCGCGCCCACATCGACACCAGTCTGGGTGCCACCGCAGGGTGGCGACTGGGCACTACGCCGTTGGGAGAATAACAATCCCGACCAATACCGACCGGCCGATGGCGCCGACTCCTGGTTACCACGGCGCGCTGGCTCGGGTTGGCCGTTGTGACGGGCCTGGGATGGTGGCTGTTCGCGACCGTTCGGTCTCCCCTGCACCGTTCGCGACCGTTCGGTCTCCCCTGCACCGTTCGCTGCGCTCCTCATCGCCACCGCTTTTGCTATCGCTGGAATCGGGCCAGCGCGTGCCCGGTCTCGGCACCACGGCGGCCCCGCCATGCTAGCCGTCACCATCGGGTTGTCGGTACGCCGAGAAACACTGTCGGCGTTGGGGAGTCACTGGCCTGCCGTCGTCAGCGTCACGATTACCACGCTATTCCTCAGCGCGAGGGCCGGACTGCGATTGAGCCGCCAGCGCGACGTCGGCGCAGTGACCGGCGTCCTCGCGATGATCGCCGGTGGCGCGACCGGCCTGGTGGCCGTCGCTCACGATCTCGGCGCCGACGAGCGTCTCGTGGTGATCACCCAACACCTGCGAGTTGTTCTCACTCGATGTCCACCCGGGCGGGTTTCACTTTCGTGTCGACTTGTCTTATCGATCGTGGATCCTTGGGCCACGTCTGTCCTCTTTCAGACGGCTGGGCGACTACCGAGTCGTTTCGTCATGTGACACGCTGCGAGTTCCGACAGTTGATTAACTCTTTCCGGCCCGGCTACCGATCGGTGGCGAGTCCTTAGTCGTGGATGTCTTTCATGGATGGTATGAGCAGGATTTTGTTCGCTTCTCCTGCCAGCAGTTCGATTGCTTCGTCTACCCGGCTTAGCGGCAGTCGATGGGTGATCAGCCAGCTCAAGTCCAGGCGACCGGATTCCACGAGGAGAGTCAACTGCTCCCAGGTGTCCCATAGCCGGCGACCGAAGATGCCGCGCAGCGTGATTCCGCGTTTGTTGATGTAGGCCGCGATGTCGATCTCTACCGGTGCGCCGGGGTGGCCGATGGTTACCAGGGTCGCTTCTCGGCGCAGGGACGCGAAGAGCGCAGGGAGGACTCCGCGCACACCGGAGACTTCGAACGCGACGTCGAAGCCGCCGCGGGCTCCGGCAAGGTCACGGCAGGCGTCGGCCACCGGATCGCTGGGTTCCAGCACGTGGGCGCCGATGTTTTCGGCGTGTTTGCGGCGGAACGGGTTGGGTTCAACGGCAACAACATTGGCGGCGCCCATGGCCACCGCGATCTGGATGAGCGCTAGCCCCACCGGACCGCACCCGTTGACCAGAACGTTCTGGCCTGCGACGCCGGTGCCGGACCGTTGAATGGCATGCACTGCCACACCTGCTGATTCCAGCAGTGCGCCGACCTCGAGGGGTAGTGCGTCCGGTAGGGGCACGCAGATTGCCGCGGGGACGGCGACGCGTTCGGCGAACACCCCGTCGATGTGCATTCCGATGATGCCGGTGCGCTCGCAGGTGTGGGCGCTGCCGGTGCGGCAG
>JBEVHL010000153.1:0-43961 GCA_040511255.1 Mycobacterium sp.
CGAAAGCGGGTGAACGCGCTGGCACCGTCGATCTGCGCTGCTTCGTGCAGCTCGGGCGGAACCCCCTGCAGCGCAGCCAGATAGACGATGACGGCGAATCCGGTCCAGCCCCAGATGGTCATGGCCACGATGACGAACAGCGCCTGCGACGGCGAGGCCAGGAACGGCTGGGACGGCACGCCGACCGCATTCAGGCCTGCGTTGACCAGACCGTAGTCCCGGTCGGTCAGCCACAGGAAGATGATGCCCTGGGAGATCGTCGACACCGCCATGGTGATGTACGCGGCGGTGCGGTAGACGGACATGAACCGCAGTGAGCGGTTCATCGCGGCGGCCACCAGCAGGCCCACGATCATGGTGCCCGGCACGAACAGCGCGGTGTAGATGATGGTGTGTTTGATCGCGTCGAGGAACACCGGATCGTCGGCCAGCTTGCGGTAGTTCTCCAGGCCGACCCAGGGGGTTTCGGGGGTGAGCAGATCGGAGTGCTGGAAGGACAGCTGCAGCGACATCAGCACCGGAAGCAGACCGAAGATGCCGATCAGCACCACGGCGGGACTGACCAGGGCCCAGCCGGCCACGCCGTCCGACCGACCGAACCGCCGCAGGACGGACGGCGCTCGGTTCGGTGCGGCCTCGGGAAGCATCTGCTTAGTTTCCGGCAACCCTATTTCCCGGCCAACGCGGCATCCGCGGCTTGCGCTGCAGTATCCAGCGCCGGCTTCGGCTCTTCCTTGCCGAGCATCACCGACACGATCGCCTGTCCCAGCGCCTCGGAGATGTCCGGGTACTGCTCGACCGAGGGACGGACCTTCTTGACATTGGCCAGGTTCTGCACGAATTCCCCTGTGCCGGGCATGTTCTCGTTGAGTTTGGCGACGAATGCCTGGTCCTGGCCCACCGAGACGCGGGTGGGCAGATCGCCGGTGGCCAACGAGAAGGACTTGACCTGATCAGGCGCGGTCAGCCATTTGACGAAGTCGGTCGCCGCCTGCTTCTTCTTGTCGCCGTTGTTGAAGACGACCCAGTTGTCGGGACCGGAGATGGTCTGGTGCCCACCGGCACTGCCGGGGTAGGTGGGCAGCACCTGCACGCCGTACTCGATATCGGGCAGCGAACCCAGATCCCACGGCCCGGTGACCAGCATGCCGATCTTGCCGCTGTTCATCAGCTTGGGGCCGGTCTCGTTGGTGGTGTCCAGGTACAGCGACTTGTCGGTGACTGCCATCTGCTGCAGGGTGGTCAGCGCCTTGACGCCGGCGTCGGAGTTGAAGATCGCGTGCTGATTGTCGGGGGACAGGATGTCGCCACCGGCCTCCCACAGCATCGGCAGGTAGTGCCAGACGGTGTCTTCACTGCCGTCCGCGGGGATGAGCCAGCCGTACTGGCCTTTCGACGCGTCGGTCAGTTTGGCGGCCGCGGCACGGAAGTCGTCCCACGTCCAGGTGGGGCTCGGCGGTTCGATGCCGGCGTCGGCGAACAGCTTCTTGTTGTAGACGATCGCCAGGTTGTCGACCAGGGCGGGCACGCCGACGATCTTGTCGCCGACGGTGGCTGCCTCGCGCTCGGAGGGATAGAAGTCGTCCCACTTCCAGTCCGCCTGCGACTCCGCCTCTTTCATGTCGACGACCTGCGGGATCTGTGCGATGTTCGGCGACCAGGAGCCGAACATGTACGCCACGTCGGGAGCGCTGCCGCCGCGGACCGCGGTCAGCACCTTCTGCAGCACCAGGTCGTTGCTGGAGTACAGCTCGCTGACCTTCACCTCCGGGTGTTCCTTGTTGTACTGCGCGACCAGGGACTTGAAGGCGTCGCCTTCGGTGTCCTGGAAGCCGTGCCAGACCGCGATCTCGGTCGGGCCGCTGGAATCAGAGGAGCTGCTGCCGCCACCGCAGGCGGCCAGGATCAAGGTGAGTACTGCCAATACTGCGGTCCACAAGCGTGTGCGAGTCACGGTCGAAACTCCTCTACTGGACAACCTGAGCCGGATGGAGCATGGGGAGGGCACCTCGCCGATGAGAGAGTTGTGCCGTTGTTACGCATATGGTCACCCTGTTTACACAAACGAGCAACATCTCGTGCGCATTCGCGCAATGGAAAGTCATCAGCGGGTTCCTTCCCCGCCGGAGGCGAGCACCACTGAGCGGGTCAGGCCACGCGGCTGGTCGGGGTCCAGGCCGCGCGCCTCGGCCACCCGGACAGCGGCGCGCTGCGCCTGTACCAGCTGCGCCAGCGGGTCGAGTTCGCTGGTGACGACGGTGGCGCCGGTGGCTTGGACCTGCGCAATCAGGCCGGGCGGCGGGGTGCCGAAGATCGTCACCAGACTGTTCGGTCCGGCCACCGCGATCGGCCCGTGTCGGTAGTCCATCGCGGGATACGACTCACTCCAGGCCTGCGCGGCTTCGCGCATCTTGAGCGCGGCCTCGTGCGCTAGACCGATGGTCCAGCCGGTGCCGAGGTAGACGAAATGACTGAACTGCGCCGCGTCCACCGGGAGGGCATCGGTGACAGCGCGCTGTCCGTCGGCGAGGACCTGAGCCAGGTGCTCACCCAGGCCCCGGCGCAGCAACACCAGCGACGTAGTGGGGAAACGGGTCTGCACGACGCTGGTCTCGTCGGCGAAATCGAGCACCACCTCGCTGTCCACCAGGGCGGCCAGCGGACCGTCGGCCACCGCCGTCAGCATGACCTTCGACCCGGCGTCCAATTGCCGGACGGCGTCGATGATCTCGGTGGTGGTGCCCGACCGGGTGAGGGCCAGCACGGTGTCGTAGCGACGGCGCAGCGGCAGTTCCGAGGCGTACGCCCAGTCGGTTTCGCCGTATCCGGCCTGTTCACGCAGCTGGGCGTACGCCATTGCGACAAACGCCGAGGTGCCACACCCGATCACCAGCATCCGCTGGCCACGCGCGCTCAGTTGCGGCGGGACGGGCCCTTCTGCGACCTGCCGCCAGAGCGCAGGTTGTGACTGGATCTCATCTTCGGTCGCCGCCATGCCGGTCATTATGCGCACAAATGCGCATAATGAGCAACAGTACGCACAAAGTGGTGGCTGATTGCGCGTCGATCAGAGCTGCGCGGGCACCCGCAATGGTTCTGGCAGCAGGTCACCGTGGGCGATCGTCAGCTCGGCGCACAGCGCCCAGATGTCGTCCAGCGGCAGCGAGGCGGCGGTGTTCGGGTCCACCATCGCCGCGGCGGGCACCAGGCGGGGATCGCCGTCGACGGCCGCGCGGACGGCGAGGTCGACCGGACCCAGGAACGACCGGTTGAGTGCCGCGCACTGCGCGGGCAGGTCGCCGACCCTGATCGGGTGGGCGCCGAGCGAGTCCAGCAGGGTGGGTACCTCCACCGCGACCCCGTCCGGCAGGTTGGTGATCAGGCCCGTGTTGACGACGTTGGCCGAGATCACCCGCGCCGTCCCGGTCTCCAGCGAATGGATCACCTGCGGCGCGTATTCGGTGGAGCTGGTGTCGATGGCCAAGGTGTCGGTGTGCTTGAGCTCGGCCCGCACGCGGGCATACTCCGCGAGGTTCTCCTCGCTGATACCGACGTACTCGCCGACATTCAGCCGCAGCCGGGCGACCTCTGCCGGGTGCTTGAGGTACCACGGCACGTACTCGCTGGAATGCTCACTGGTCTCGGTCGGGTAGTAGCCCAGCCGGCGGTACATGTCGACGCGGACCCGCCTGCGCAGCTCCGGATCCTCGGCAATCCGCTGGTCCAGCAGCGGGTAGAGGTTCTGGCCGGCGCGCTCCCACCGCAGCACCCAGGCCTGGTGATTGACGCCTGCCGACCAGAAGGACACCTCGTCGAACGGCACGCCGATCAGCTCGGACAGGCCCACCATCGTCCAATGCACGGAATGGCACAGCCCGAGCACCTTGAGCTTGGGCGCGACGTGGTGCAGGTAGGTGATGTTCATCGCCATCGGATTGGTGTAGTTCAGCAGCCAGGCGTCCGGGCACAGCTGCGCCATGTCCGCGGCGATCCCGGCCAGCACCGGGAAGGTCCGCAGGCCCCGGAAGATGCCGCCGATGCCGACGGTGTCCGCGATGGTCTGGTTCAGCCCGTAGCGCGCCGGGATTTCGAAGTCCTTCACCGTGGCCGCGTGCATCCCCACCGCGATGGTGTTGATGACGTAGTCGGCGCCGTCGAGGGCGCGGCGCCGATCGGCTGCGGTGACGATCTCGGGTTGGGCGCCTGCCGTGCGGGCCGTGGCGTGGGCGATGGCCTCGGCGGTTTCCAGGCGCTCGGCGTCGATGTCGTGCAGGACCACCCGGGCGGAGGTCAGCTCTGGGAACGAGAAAATATCGCCGAGCAACTCGCGGGTGAACTCGGCACTGCCGGCGCCGATGATGACGATCGTGGGCTTCATGCCTGAAGTATTGCGCATTTTGCGCAGATCGCTCAATAGTGTGCAAATATGAGCGTGCATTCCTGCGCATGCCAGCTCAGGTTCCCGACCCATGAAGGATGATCCGTGCGGCCACCGGAAGTGCTGGTGATCGGGGATGCCAACCCGGATCTGTTGGTGACCGGCGACAATCTGGAGCCGCAGTTCGGCCAGGTCGAGAAGCTGGTGGACTCCGCGGACCTGGTGCTCGGCGGGTCAGCGGCCATCGCAGCCTGCGGGCTGGCCCGGCTCGGGGTGTCCACGGCGCTTGCCGCGCTGGTCGGCGATGACTTCTTCGGTGAGTTCGTCCGACGGGAGCTGACCGCCGCGGGCGTGGACACCCGGTGGCTGCGCACCGACCCGACCGTCGCAACCGGGCTCAGCGTCGTGCTCTCGGCAGGGGACCGGGCGATCCTGACGTTTCCGGGTGCGCTGGCCGCCACCGGGCCCGAGGTGGTCGACGTCGACCTGCTGGGGCGCGTCCGGCATGTGCACAGCGCATCGCTGTTTCTGCTGCCCCGGTTGGCGCCGCATCTGCCGGAGTTCTTCGCCACCGCCCGGTCTGCGGGCGCCACCACCTCGCTGGACACCAATTGGGATCCCGCCGGGCGATGGCAGGGCGTGCTGGGCCTGTTGGAGCACACCGACATCGTGTTCCCCAACGCCGCCGAGCTGCTGGCCATGACCGGAATGGCAGAGCTGGACGCGGCCGCCCAGGCCGTTCTGCGGCTGGGTTGTCGGGTTGCGCTCAAGGACGGCGCCGACGGCGGACGCCTGTGGGCGCCCGGGCAACCCCTGTTTGCGACGCCCGCTCCGCCGACGGACGCTGTGGACACCACCGGTGCCGGTGATTCGTTCGACGCCGGCTATCTCAGCGCATTGGTCGAGGGGCTTTCGGACACAGCGTGTTTGGTGCGGGCGGTGCGGTGCGGGAGTTTGTCGACGCGGGCAGTCGGGGGGACGGCCGCGCAGGCCACCCGCGCTGACGTCGCCTAGTTGGTGGCCAGCTCGTAGCGGCGGGTGTCGGCGATGAAGCACGCCATGCTGCCCGCGAAGCTGACGACCGTCACCAACCCACCCGCGGCGGCAAATGCCGCCTGGCCCATGGTCAACCCCGCCAAGCCGACAGCCAGCGCGATCACGGTGAGCACGCTGAGAAACAGTCCGAGGCTGCTGAAGGCTTCGCTGGTCGCGACGTCCGCGGTAACGGGGGCGGTCCTGGCCATGACGGAGTTCCTGTCGGTAGTCGAGGAGAGGTGGTGTTTTGATACCCCGGCGGCCCGCAGGTCAAACGGTCATCCCGGGCATAATTCTGCGAACACCCGCCCGCCGCCCATTCCAGAGGAACCGACATGCCCGTGAAGACCGTTCTGTGCTTCGGCGACTCCCTCACCTGGGGCTGGATCCCGACGGAGGAAGGCACTCCGACACAGCGGTATTCGCCGGACACCAGATGGACCGGCGTGTTGGCCAACGAGCTGGGCGACGGTTACCGGGTGATCGAAGAAGGTCTCAGCGCCCGCAGCACCAACGCCGACGACCCGACCGACCCGCGGCTCAACGGCGCGGCCTATCTCCCCGCGTCGTTGGCCAGCCACCTGCCCCTGGATCTGGTGATCCTGATGCTCGGCACCAACGACACCAAGGTGAATTTCGGCCGCACGCCGTTCGACATCGCGACGGGGATGTCCATCCTCACCGTGCAGGTCCTGACCTCCGCGGGCGGGATCGGCACCACCTATCCGGCGCCGAAGGTGTTGGTGGTGGCGCCGCCGCCGCTCGGACAGATCCCCAACCCGTGGTTTCGGATGGTGTTCGAAGGCGGGCAGGAGAAGTCGGCGGCGCTGGCCGACGCCTACAGCGCAATGGCGTCGTTCTTCAAGGTGCCGTTCTTCGATGCCGGTTCGGTGATCAGCACCGACGGCGTCGACGGGATCCACTTCACCGAGAAGAACAACCTCGATCTCGGGCTCGCCCTGGCCGAGCAGGTGCGGTTGCTGCTGTCCTGACCGCGGTCAGAGGCGACGGGCGCGCGCCAACCAGGCGGGCTCGTCGACCGTGGTTCCGACCGGAAGGCCGAGAGCCTCGGCGTGGGCCTCGCCGACGATCCCGCGGTAGGTGGTGGTGGCCAGATCCTCCAACGCCCAGCCGGTTCCGAACGCAGTGCGGATGGTCTCTTCGCTGACTTCTGGGCCGAACCCGCGGCCGGCATCGGACAGTGCGAGCACATGGACGACGCCGCCCGCGCGGCATACGGCGTACAGGCCGGCGACGTATCTGGCACGGTCGGCGTCGTCGAAGATGTGGAACAGCGCGCTGTCGATCACCGTGTCATATGTCACCGCGCTATCGAGGTGCAGCGCGTCCGCGACATCGAAGTGGGCGGTGACTCCCTGGGCTGCCGCGTTGGCCCGAGCCGCCTCGATGGCGTGCGGAGCGAAGTCGACACCTGTCACGCGATAGCCGAGTCGGGTCAGCAGTATGGTGTGTTCGCCTGCGCCGCAACCTATATCGATGATGTCGCCGCGGATGAGGCCGGTCTGTTCGAGTGCGATGATCGCGGGTTGGGGTTCCCCGATCACCCACGGGGCGGTACCGGACCGGTACGCCTGGTCGAAGCGGCTGACTGCTGGTGTCGTCTCGGGCATGTTCGGCAGTCTGGTACCTCAGCCGCAGTTGAGGTCAAGACCTCGGGCTGATACTGCGTCTCGCGGTGGTTGCTCAAGAGTGGCAGATCGGTAAGAAAACTTCTCTTAACAGGTTATTAGCGCTGACTCGCAATGACCTTAGATTAGCCGGTTAAGTTCGGTAACAGGTTGAGCTGACAGCGACGTTCCCAGCCAATTCAGCCGCACCATCGAAACGAGGGTTGCTCAATGACTGCTATGGCGAACACCGCGGGCCCGGGTTCCACATTCCGGTACGGCAACCCCATGCTCGACTGCCACGGCGCTCAGCTGCGGGCCCAGTGCCGCCAGCTTGCCACCGTCGTGACGGTCACCGGCCGGCTCGATTCCAAGAACATCGAAGCGGTCGGCCAGCAGGCCCGGCGCTTCGTGATTGCCGAGAAGCCGTTCGTGCTTGACATGAGCGGCGTGAATGCCTGTGGCGCACTTACCCTTCCGTTCCTGCGCACCATCGACGAGCAGTGCCGCACCGTCGGTGTCGAGTGGGTGCTGATCCCCAGCAGCGCGGTCACCCGCCGTCTGCGCCCGGAAAACGAAGAGTTCGCCGTCGCCGCCTGCGTGCCGGACGCCATCGAGCACTTCGCCGATGATCTGGAGAGCCGGCGTCGGCTGCTGCCCCTGCTGGCCAGGACTGCCTAACGCTGCCGGCCGATTCGGCCGGAGAACACCACGCTGATGCCGGACCTGGACCACGAGGCGCTGGCTGAGCTGTACGGCGCCCAGCCTGAAGAATTCACCGCACTCCGTAAGACGCTGGCCGACGCCGCCAAGGCCCGCGGTGACGCAGCCGCTGCCAAGCGAATCTCGGCGAGCCCCAAACCGACCACGGCGGCATGGGTGCTGAACACCATTGCCCGCAGCGACGATGCCAAAGATCGCCTCGCTGACTTGGGGGAACGGCTCCGCACCGCACATGCGGCGATGGACGGCGACGGTATCCGCGCGCTGTCCGCCGCCCAGCGCAAGCTCATCGACGAACTGGTCCGTGCGGGTTTCACCGAGGTGGCCCTGACCAACCCGTCGTCAGCGCTGCGTGAGGACATCACCGGGACACTGCAGGCGGCGATCGCCGATCCCGATGTGCTGGCCCGCCTCGGCCAGTTGGCCAAGGCGGAGCGGTGGTCGGGCTTCGGTGAATTCGGCTCCAGCACAGCGGTTTCCGCCCATGTCACGGCCAAGAAGTCGGCGACCCCGACCAACGAAGCTCCTGCCAAGAAGACTCCGGCCAAGAAGACGCCGAAGCCGCAGCCCGACGACACCCGCGAGCGCGAGCGCGAAAAGCAACGCGAGCGCGAAAAGGAACTGGCCAGGGCAGAACGCGAGAAGGCCCGGGCCGTGGTGGCGCAGGCGGAACGTGCCAAGGCCGCCGCCGACGACGAGATGTCGCAGCGGCAAGTCCAATTGACGGCGGCCCGCCGCAAACACGACGAGGCCCGCGCCGCGCTGCGCGCCGCCGAACGCGAACTGGCCGCCGCCGAGGAGTCCGCCGACGACGCCGAACGGGCGAACCACGAAGCGGCCCAGCGCGTCATCGACGCCAAGAAGCACTTGCGGGCGAAGGGCTAGTCCCGGCCGGTCGGGATGGTCGCCGTCACCGTCGTGCCTTCGCCGGCGGCGCTGGCGATCCGCAGCCGGCCGGACAGCGCCTCCACGCGGTCTTTGAGTCCGATCAGGCCGGACCCGCCACCGGACAGCGCGCCACCGACGCCGTCGTCGCTCACCGACAGGTACAGCTCGCAGGTTCGAGTGACCACCCGCACCGTCACCTCGTTGGCCTTGGCGTGCTTGGTGGCATTCGTCAGCGTCTCCGCCACCACGTAGTACGCGGCGACTTCGACGGATTCCGGCAGGCGGCGGTCGATCTCGAGATCGAGTAGCACCGGCACCGCCGATCGCCGGGCCAGTGTCTTGATCGCCGGGGAAAGCCCGCCTTTGGACAGGATGGCCGGGTGCAGGCCACGCGAGAGCTCCTGTAGGTCGGTGTAGAGCCCGCCCAGACCGTCGACGGCGTGCGTCAGACCTTCGCGCAGGTCGGTGAGCTCCGCGGTGTCGGCGGGCACCGTGGACTGCAGTGTGCGCAGCTCGAGCCCGAGCGAGACGATCCGCTGTTGCGCGCCGTCGTGCAGGTCGCGCTCGAAGCGGCGGCGCGCCTGGTCCGCGGCGGTGACGATGCGGGCCCGGGACGCCGTCAGCTCGGCGCGGGTCTCGGCGTTGGAGATGGCAGTGGTGACCAGGTCGGCGAAATCGCCGATGCGGGCCTCGGTGTCGGGAGGCATCGGCTCGGGTTGTGCCGAACCGATGATCAGCGCCCCCCGAACCTGACCGTCGACGATCACCGGGACCCCCACCCCTGACCGAAGCCCAAGTGGCCGTAGGCGTTTGACGATGGAACCGTCGATCGCGCTGTAGTCGTCGATCCGGGCGGGTTCGCCCGTCCGGCGCACCCTGGCGGCCAGGCTGTCGCCGTCGAGGGAAAACTGTTCTCCGATAGGGAAGTACTGCACGTCGTCGCGACTTTCGTGGGACGCGACGATGCTGCAGTGCTCGTCGGATTCGTAGCTCAACAGGGTGACGTGCTCCGCGGCGAGCCCCCAGGCCAGCTCGGTCACCGCGGCCGGATACACCGTCGCGGTGTCGGCGCCACGGGCCACCAGCGTGGCCACCCGCCGCAGCGCGGTCTGCTGCATGGCGAGCGCGCTGACCTTCGCGTGGCTCTCCTCGACCTCCTGTTGCGCGGCATGCAGCTTCTGTTCGCGCTCGCAGGCGGCGGCCAGCAGGGCCTCCAGCGCCGGGATCATCCGGCGGAGCCGGCGGGTGGTGGAGACATTCCGCTCCCCGGGCACCAGCAGCGTCCCGGTCAGATCGTCACCGTCGCGCAGTGCGACGGCCGTGGTGCCGGGCTCGGCGGGCACCTCGCCGAGGCGCAACCTGGCGAACGGGATGCCCAGTACCTGCGCCATCCGCTGGCCGGCATCGTCGAGGGCAATCGACAGATCTGTGGCGCGCAGCATCACCCTGGCCAGGGTCGCCGCCAGGTCCGCTTCGCGACGGCGCTGTTCGGCCTCCTCTGCGCGCAGTCGGGCCTGTCCGGCCAGCAGATTCGCCAACAGGGCAACCGGCAGGAAGACGAATAGCGCGGGCGCCAGGCTGTCGCTGCCCTCAAGGTGGATGTAGACGTACACGCCTGCGCTGGCCAATGAGGTGGCCACCGCCAGCGTGAAACCCCAGCCCGCCGAGACCACCAGCACGCCGAGCAGGAAGATGGCGCCGAACGCGTTGTCCGGAGCGACCCGTTTGAGCTGGTGCACGATCAGCACCTCTGCGGCGATGAACGAGATTGCGACCACCACACCCCACCCGACGGGGCGTGCCGTGGGCCGCAATATCAGCGCCAGGAGCCGGCTGCGCAGGGCTGACCAGCGGGTGTCGACGTCGGGGGAGAGATCAGGCACGCGCTGATGGTAAAGCCGCGCGGCGCATCGAGTGGCGACTCGAGGGCCGATCGGACAGAGATTCCGGCTAGCGGTAATGCCAAACCCCAGGACCGTCTGACACTCTCGAAGGGTGAGTCGCACCGAAATCTTGTCGTTGCGCTGTTTGATCGTCGATGACAGCGCAGCCTTTCGCGACGCCGCGAGCAGCATGCTCGAGCGGGCGGGGATCTCGGTGGTCGGCATGGCCTGCAACACCGTGGAGGCGTTGAGCCGTTACCGGGACCTGCAGCCGGACGTCACGCTGGTCGACATCGACCTCGGTGCCGAAAGCGGGTTCGACGTCGCCGAGGAGCTGCACCGGGCCGGCTCTCCGGCCCCGTCGGTGATCCTGATCTCGACGCACGCCGAGCAGGACCTGACCGACATGATCGCCACCAGCTCGGCGCTGGGCTTCCTGCCCAAGTTCGCGCTGTCCCCGGACGCCATCCGCGATCTGGTCAACGGCTCTCGAGATACATGATCACCGCCCGCACGCGCCGGTGATCCTCACCGGCCTCGGGCAGGTTGAGCTTGGTCAGGATGCTGCGGACGTGCTTTTCCACCGTGCCTTCGGTGACCCAGATCCGCTTGCCGATCCCAGCGTTCGACAGACCCTCGGCCATCAGCGTCAGGACCTCGCGTTCGCGGGTGCTGAGCGCGGCCAGCGGGTCGTCGCGGCGGCGGGCGGAGACCAGTTCTTGCACCAGCGCCGGGTCGACCACCGACGCGCCGTTGGCGATGCGGGTCAGGGTGTCGACGAAGTCGGCCACGTCGGTCACCCGGTTCTTCAGGAGGTATCCGATGGCACGACCGCCGGCCAGGAGCTCCATCGCGTGGTCGACATCGATGTGGCCTGACAGGACCATGATCGCGATATCCGGCAGCTCCTGGCGGATCACCCGGGCGGCGTCCAGACCTTCGGTGTCATGGTCCGGCGGCATCCGGATGTCGACCACCACCATCTGCGGCACCAATTCGCGCACCAGGGTGAGCAGCTCGGTGGCGTCACCGGCCTGGCCGATGACTTCGAATCCCGAGCGGCCGAGCAGACTGGCCAGTCCTTCGCGCAGCAGAACGTCATCGTCGGCGATCACCACCCGAACGGCGTCCGTCATTGTCGTGACGCTACCTGAACGCGCGGCTGTACTGCGGTGGGTGGTCCAGTGTCGCGTCGAGATGGTCGGCCGCCTGACGGATCCAGGCGGGGTTGCGGAGCAGGACGCGGGCCAGGAAGACGGCGTCGGCCTGTTCGCCGACGATGATGTCCTCGGCCTGATCCGCCTCGGTGATCATTCCGACTGCGGCGGTCGGGATCTCGGCTTCCTTGCGGACCCGGGCGGCGAACGGCACCTGATAGCCGGGGCTCACCGGGATGGTGGCGTCCGGCGCAGACCCACCGGACGAGACATCCATCAGGTCCACCCCGAGCACCTTCAGACGTGTTGCGAGCGCGACGGTGTCGTCGACGGTCCAGCCGGGACGGGCATCGTCGGTGTCGCCGCCGAGCCAGTCGGTGGCCGAGACGCGGAAGAACAGCGGCAGCTCATCGGGCCAGTTCCGTCGGACCGCGGTGACCACGTCAAGGGCGAACCGGAGCCGGTTCTCCAGGGAGCCGCCGTAGTGGTCGGTGCGGGTGTTGGAGTGTGGCGAAAGGAACTGGTGGATGAGATAGCCGTGTGCGCCGTGCAATTCGAGGACGCGGAAGCCCGCTGCGGCGGCGCGCCGGGCTGCCGTGGCGAACGATTCGATGACCGCCTCGATCTCATCGACGCTGAGTTCGGCCGGGCTGGGCAGGCGGCCGAAGGGCACCGCGCTGGCGCCGACGGTGTCCCAGCTGTCTCCCGGCTCGGCCCAGGGCCGGCCGGTGGACGCCTTGCGGCCGCCGTGCACCAACTGAATTCCTGGCACCGATCCCTGGGCGGTGATGAAGTCGGTGATCCGGCGAAAAGCTGCTGCCTGTTGGTCATTCCACAACCCCAGGTCGTAGATGCTGCTGCGGCCGATCGGGTCGACGGAGGTGGCCTCGGTCATCACCAGCGCGGCGCCCGCCACCGCCCGCGAGCCCAGATGTTGCAGATGCCAATCGGACGGCGACCCCTCGTCGGGACCGTCGGACACGGCGGCGAACTGCATCATCGGCGACATCCAGGCCCGGTGGGCAAAGGTGACCTCGCGCAGCGTCAGCGGGGTGAACAGATGTGCCATCGCTAGTTCTCCTTCCCGAGGTACGCGCGCGCCGCTGCGATCAACGCGTCCCGGCCCGGTCCGTGCTCGACGGCGAAGCGAGCGGGGTCGGCCTCGGCCATGTCGAACGGGTAGTCGCTGCCGCAGACCACTTTTCCGGTGCCCGCCAGCTCGCACAGCAGCTTGAGCTGCGGCACGTCGTGGGTGACGGTATCGAAATACAGCTCGCCGAACGCATCGGCAGGCGGCCGGGTGGTAGCGCGCCGCACATCCTGGCGCATGGTCCAGCCGTGCGTCCAGCGGCCCAACAGACCTGGTGCGCAGCCACCGCCGTGGACGAAGCAGATCCGCAGCCCGGGCAGTTCGTCTTTGAGGCCGCTGAGGATCAACGAGGCGACGGCGGTGGCGGATTCCACCGGATTGCCGATGAGATTCGTCAAGTAGTACTCCGACCATTCCGGGCGCGGCAGCTGCATCGGGTGCACCAGCACCGCCAGGTCCAGTCGCGCCGCCTCACTGAGCACATGGCGCAGTGCAGGCCCGTCCAGGGACCGCCCACCCGCCAACGGCGGGATTGCTACGCCGGCGATGCCCGCGGTCCCGGCCAGCGTCTCCAGTTGCGCCGTCGACGATGTCGGGTCCGCGAGGGTGACCATGCCCAGTCCCAGCAGGGCACCGTCGGCGTCGGCCACCACCTCGGTCAGCGCGGTGTTGAACGCACCGACGTACGCGTCGGCGTCGGCGCCGGCTTCCAATGGGAAGGCGAACGGCGGCGCCGAAAGCACCCGGACGCCGACGTCGGCGCTGCGCATATCGGCACGGATCGCCGCGACGTCGCTCATCGCACTGGTGGCGATCGACAACGGGATGTCCCCGAGATAGAGCTGACCGTCGCGGTCGGCCATCGCGCCGTGGGGTCCGCTACCCGGCAGCGCGAAAAGATCTGTGGGCAGCCAGTGTGCGTGCACGTCGATCACACCGGGTGCCAGTGGGGTGGTGATCATCGCAGCGGGCCCTGCGTGATCGGCAGTGGCGCGTTGGCGCTGTCGAGATGTTCGACGGTGGTGAAGATCAACTCGCCGTCACCGATGTTCTCGATATCGTGCAGCAGGTATTCGCCTGCGCCGAAGTGGAAGTGGCGGGTCTCGCCGGCCTGGTAGGACACTTCGCGCACAGTACCGTCATGGGTGTGCTGGCGGCTGCTGCCCGCGTTGATCGCGGTCCAGAAGTAGTCCAGCACATGCCGGTGGGCGTGCCAGCGCTCGCCGGGAGCCAGTCGGATCTCCCAGACCCGGACCCGCGAATTCTCGCTGAGCAGCCGCGAGCCCACCTCACCGTCGGTGGCGTGCTCGGTGAACTCGGTCTTCAGCCAGTCCGGCCAGGTGTCGAAATCGGTGGCGACGAGTTCGCCCGCCAGTGGCAGATCGGTGAGAAAGCTGTTGTCGGTCATGGTTTTTCCCTTCTTGTTTACTTGCCGGGGCCGTACAGGCCGAAGCGGAGATCCGGATCGCCAGGGATCCAGGTGTTGGTGAACTGCGAGCGTTCGCCCATCGCGACGACACGACGCAGCAGCGAGTCACTGAGTTGCAGCTGTGCCGGCTCCCATTTGGTCAGGGCCGCCGGGATGTCGCCGCCGGCGTCCGCCAGTGCGGCGGCCAGCGCCCAGCCGTCGGCGGCGGCCTTGGCGGTCCCCGCCGCGGCATGAGGGCGGGCCGCGCAGGCGGCGTCGCCGATCAGCGCCACTCGGCCCAGCGCCATCCGCGCGGAGCGCGCGTCGGAAACCACCTGCAGATAGGGCATTTTGGTGGCGGTCACCACCTCGGCCACCGCGGGTGCCAGTAGCTCCGTCGCGTCCTGTTTCATCTGCGCGACGTAGCGGTCCTGCACCTGTCCGGGATGCACGGACACCGCGCCGGGGAATCCGCGTTTGTCGATGCACATCTCGGTGAGCTCGGGACCGGCGGGCACATTGCGGTACCAGACATAGTTCATCAGCCGGTCGTCGAGGCTGACGCTGTTCTCTCCTGGGATCGGGTACATGGTGATGTGCGAGTCCGGCACGAAGTCGTAGGTGATGGCGTCGTGCAGGACGGCCCGAGTCTGCGGACTCAGCTCGCGCAGGGGGAAGGTGCCGCGCCAGCCGATGTAGCCGGAGTAGCGCAGGCCGGCGTCGGCGTCGAACCGCTCGCGGGCCACCGAGGTCACTCCGTCGGCGAAGACCACCAGGTCGGCGGATTCCACCCGGCCGCTGACAAACCGGACCGTGGCGACACCGTCCGATTGGTCGAAGCCGCAGGCATATTCGCCGTAGTGATAGTGCTCGGTGGCTGAGTGAGAGTTGAAGTCGGCGAGCAGCGCCCGGTAGAACGTGCCCCACGAGGTGTAGGTCCAGGTGCACTTCTCCCGGTACACCAGGTCGCCGGTGCGATCGAGGTACTGCACGTACGAGGTCGAGGTGCTCAGGTCGGCGAGGTCCTGGGTGCTGCGCTCGGTGAACCACCGGACAGTGTCGGGTTGCAGGACGATCCCGCTGCCTCGGCCGTCGAGCGCCGTGGCCGTGCGTTCGTAGATGTCGACGCGAAAGCCCAGGTCCCGCAGCAGCAGTGCGGTGGTGAGGCCGCCGATCGAGCCGCCGATGACGATGGCGGATGCTCCGGTGTAGTCGGTCATGACGGGTCCTTTGCGGTGTGCTGGATGGCTGGGTCGACGGGCAGCGCGTCACCGCGGGTCTCCCTGGCGAAGGCCAGGCCGATCACGGCGATCAGGCCCAGTGCGGCGACGGCTGCGGTGGCCAGGCCGAGGTTGCCGTCGAACCAGGAGGTGGCGATGGCACCCGCGGTCAGCGGGCCCAGTGCGGTCACGTAGCGACCGACGCTGTTGCAGACGGCCAGGGCAGTGGCCCGCACGCTCGGCGGAAACAGTTCGGGCGCATAGATGAACGTGCCGGACAGCGCGCCGAACAGACCGAAGCCGAGGAACGGCAGGGCGATCAGGAATTCGGTGTAGCTGCGGTCGAACGGGAAGGTCCAGGCCACGGCGACGGCCGCCACGGCGAAGCTCAGCAGGAAGGCCTTGCGGCGGCCGACCCAGTCGGCGATGAATCCCCACGAGGCGTAACCGATGATGCCGCCGGCGTTGAACAGCATGGCGGCCACGGCCACCCGGTGGTCGGCGACACCGTGCGCCAAGTCCTGCGCCGCGGTGATCTGGCGGATGATCTGGGGGTACCAGGTGGTGACGCTCCAGAAGGCGATCAGGGCACCGGTGGCCAGGGCGGTACACACCAGCATGGGACGCCGCAGCGGCGGCTCGATCAGTCTGCGCAGGGCGAAGCGATCGTGAGCGACCATGGTGCCCAACCGTTTCCGTTCCCGGCGCGCCTCCATGTGCGCGGCGATCTCGGGCGGCTCGGGGACGTAGCGGCGGATGAACCAGACCAGCAGCGCGGGCAGACCCGCCAGCGCCAGCATGAACCGCCAGCCGTGACCGCCCAGCAGGGCGTAAGCCGCTGCGGCAGCGAAGAATCCGGCCGCGTAGCCCGACATCATGATGCCGCCGGCCCTGGCCCGGAATCGGTTACGCCAGGTCTCGGCGATCAGCGCGGCCCCGACGGGCGCCTCCACCCCGGAGCCCAGACCGGCGATGAAGCGAAGGATGCCCAGCTGCCACCAGGTGTCGGAGAAGGCGGCCAGCGCGCTGAAGACCGCGTAGGTCAGGATCCCGACGGACAGCACCCTGGTCCGGCCGAAGTAGTCGGCCAGGACTCCGAACAGGATTCCGCCGGTGGCCCATCCGATCAGGAACAGTGCGACGGTGAGTCCGCCGTAGTAGCCGATGGTGGCGGGGCCGGCCTGCAATCCGCTGTTGGGCAGCAGTTCTCCCATGGCCGGCCCGAGGACCAGGATGTAGAGGCTGCCCGCGAAGCCGTCGAGGCCCCAGCCCAAGGTGGTGCCTGCCAGCACCAGCCACTGGGTGCGGCTGATCTCGTCGTGCCATCGGGGTGCACCCCCCGTCGATAATTGTGCGGTGCGTAGTGACATGCGAAAACTCTTTCTGCAGTGGATGGTTCGAGCTAGTTCAGGCGGCCCTCTTCGCGACCGCCGTACCAGTCGACGGGCTCTGACGCGGTGCGGGTGACGATGGTCTTAATCCAGGAGAAGTCGTCGAACGATTCGGAACCTGCGTCTTTGCCCACGCCGGACTCCTTCACCCCGCCCCAGGGCAGCGACGGTTCGAGCCGGTGGTGGTCGTTGATCCACACCATGCCTGCCACGATGGCCGAGGCGACGCGATGCGCGCGGGCGATATCGGTGGTCCACACTCCGGCGCCGAGTCCGTAGCGGTTGTCGTTGGCCATCCGCACGGCGTCGTCCTCGTCGTCGAACGGGATGACGACGGCCACCGGGCCGAAGATCTCCTCCCTGGCGACGGTCATCTCGATACCGGCGTCGGCCAGCACCGTCGGCTGCAGAAAGAAGCCCTGCCGCAAGGGGTCTGGCAGTTCGGGAAGGCCGCCGCCGGCGGCCAGCCGCGCGCCTTCGGCGATACCGGTGGCGATCAGGTCGCGCACCTTGTCCCGCTGCCGTGCGCTGATCAGGGGTCCCATCTGGGTGTCGGCCGCCGTCGGGTCACCGACCCGGATCGCCTCCGCCCGCGCGGACAGCGCGGCGACAAACGCGTCGTAGTTGGCCCGCTGCACGAGGAATCGGGAACCCGCGACACAGGATTGGCCCGCGGCGACGAACGCTGCGAAGGCCGCGCCCTCCGCGGCGGCGACGGGATCGACATCGTCGAAGACGATCACCGGGGTCTTGCCCCCGAGTTCGGCTGTCACCCTGGCGAACCGGGCGGCAGTGGCCAGTGCGGCGGCCCGGCCTGCCTCGGTGCCACCGGTCAGCGTGATCTTGGCGACGTCCGGGTGTTGGGTCAGGCGCACCCCGGCGTCGCGGCTACCGGTGACCACGTTGACCACACCGTCGGGCAGGCCGGCTTCGGTCATGATCTCCAGCAGCGCGAGCGTGGTCAGCGGGGTCAGTTCGGAGGGCTTGACGACGACGGTGTTGCCGTTGGCCAGGGCGGCGGACAGGCTGCGCGCCAGGATCAGCAGTGGGTGGTTGAACGGGGTGATGATGCCGCACACGCCCAGCGGTAGCCGCTGTTGATAGGTCAGGTACGGCCCATCGCTGGGCAGCACGGCCTGGCGCTGTGCGGCGAGCAGACCGGCGTTGTAGCGGAACCATTCCGGGACACGAGACAGCTGGGCGCGGGTCTCGGTGATCGGCCTGCCGTTGTTGAGCGCTTCCAATCGGTACAGCCGTTCCGCAGCGGCTTCGATCGCGTCGGCGATGCGCAGCAGCAGGCGGGCCCGTGCGCTGCGGGTCATCGCCGGCCACGCGCCGTGTTCGAACGCCGCCAGGGCGGAGGCCACCGCCGCGTCGACGGCGTCGGGTCCCTGTTCGGCGATGGTGTCGATGACGGCACCGGTGGCGGGGTTGATGATGCTGCGGAGTTCTGCCGGTGCCTGCTGCTCGGTACCGATGGCGGCTTGGGTCATGGCTATGAGTGTCGTCACACGGTGGGACGCCCTCAATGTTTCGTAAGACATTGTTCTCTTGTATTCATGTGTCCGGGGACACTTGGCGTGGGATGGTGAAGAGGTGACGTCAGTGGATTTGGGCCGACAACCAGGAGCGGAACTCCTGACCTGGCTCAGTGCGCTGCGCACCCTGAGCTCGGCCGCCACCGCCGCGGCAGACCTGCGGCACGTGTTGGACCTGGTGGCCGAAACCGCACGCACGCTGCTGGGGTTCGACTTCTGTGGCGTGCTGACCCCGGACGCCGACGGCGAAAGCCTGGTGATCACCGGCTGGAGCGGGTTGTCCGCGGACTACGTCAACCGGGTCAACACCGATCGACCGGTCCGGCTGGGCAGCGGGTCGCCCTCGAGCCAGGCGTATCAGAGCGGCGAGCCCGTCGCCCTCCGCGACATCACCACCGAACCGGAGTTCACGCCGTGGGGCGGCGTGGCACGCGAACAGGGCTACCGGGCGATCATCTGCGTACCGCTGGTCGCCGGCGAGGAGATCCTGGGGACCCTGAACGGCTACTACACGCCGGTGCACACTTTCACCGGTTACGAGGTGGAGCGGTTGGCGCTGCTGGCCAATCACGCGGCCATCGCCCTCACGTCGGCGCGGCGGTTGGATCAACTGCGCCAGCTCAACGAGTCGCTGCGCGAGCAGCGCGATGCGCTCACCCGCTCGGAGCAGATCCACGAACGGCTGCTGGGGGTGACCCTGCGGTCCGGTGGTCTCGACGGGATCGCCGCGGTGCTGGCCGAGCTGATCGGGCGCCCGGTACTGATCGACGACTCGCGCACGGATGTCCTGGCCAAGGCCGGTGATGACGCGGAGCTACCGGATACGGCGTGGCGGGCGGGGGCCGTCATCGCCCCGCCGCCGTCGTCGGCCCCGGTGCAGGTCGGCAGCACGCATGACCACACCCGGTTCTGCGTGTCGATCGCCAGGCTCGGCGACGACGCCACCGCCGCCCGAATCTGGTTTCCCGCCGGGGACGTCGAACTGGACGCGGTGAGCATCCGCGCGGTCGAGCACGCATCGATCGTGATTTCGCTGGAACTGCTCCGCATCCGGACCGCCATCGAGGTGGAACATCGTCTGCGCGGGGAGTTGTTGGCTGACGTCCTCGGCGGCGGCTCCGTAATTTCCGAGCAGGTGTTGCAGCGCGCACAACTCCTGGGCCACGACTTGACCCGCCCACACGCGACGATCGTCGGCGCCCTCAGTATCGACGGTGAGCCGGCGGAAGCCCGCATCTATCAACGGTCCTTGTCGTTGGTCGGCGAACTGGTGAAGCCGTATTCGCCGCGTCCGCTGTCCGCGATGCACCGGGGCAATATCGTCACCATGTGGCCCACCGGTGCGGTCGACACCGGCCGGGCGATCGAGTCCGACCACGCGGCAGCCACTCTGGTGCAGCGGGCGATGGGCGGAGTGGCCAGAAACGTCGATGCCACCGTGACGGTATCGGCGCAGCCGGCGGGCAGTGTCTCGTCCTATGCCGAGGCGTATCGGACCGCCAAGGGTGCCCTGGACATCGCGGTACGCGCAGGCCGCACGAATACCGTTGTGCACCTGGCCGATCTAGGGGTGATCGGGTTGTTGCTGCAACTCGAGGACTCCACCCAGCTGGTCACCTTCGCGAGGCGGACCCTGGGTCCGCTGCTCGACTACGACGAGTCCCACCACACCGATCTGGTCGACACGTTGCGCACCTACTTCGGCTGCAGGCACGACAGGAACCGGGCCGCGACCAGACTGCACATCCATCCGAACACCGTGACGCAGCGGCTGCGTCGGATCGAGCAGCTGTGCGGGGTGGAACTGGCCGAGCCGTCGGTGACGTTGCAGTTCAGCGCCGCGCTGACCGTGCACGACGTGGCCACTGTCAGCTAGCGATGTATTCGGAGACATCCCTTTGCGGGGAGAAGTGTTCCGCTGGACATTGCCGGGCCGCGGTGGGCCGACGCATGGTGGGCGCATGATCGCGGCACCGTTCCGGGCACTGGTTATCGGCGGATCCGTCGGCGGTTTGGCGGCCGCACTCGAACTGGGGGCGATCGGGGCCGAGGTGACCGTCTACGAGAGATCGGTCGACCGTACGCAACCACGCGGCGCGGGGATCGTCATGCAACCCGAGGTGGAGACGCTGCTGGCCAGGCTGGGCAGGTCGGTACCGTCGGTGAGCGTGCTGCTCCGCGAGCGACAGCAACTTCATCGAGACGGCGGCGTCAGCCGGTACGCTGCGCCCCAGTGGATGACGGCCTGGGACACGTTGTATTCCGTGCTGCGGGAACAACTCCCAGTGGGAAGCTATCGCCTCGACAGCGGGCTGGCGCACCTGCGGGCCGGCGCCGATGACGTTACGGCGGTGTTCACCGATGGTCGTCTGGCGGGAGGCGAGTTCCTGGTCGGCGCCGACGGCGTCGGCTCGACGGTGCGGTCCCTGCTGAACATCCCGGGTGGCCCGGCGTATTCGGGCTACGTCGCATTCCGTGGGCTCGAGCCGGAAGCCGACCTACCTGCGGAACTGGTCGAGCTGCTCGCCGAACGGTTCACCGTGTTCGGGGTGCCCGGTCTGCAGTTGCTGTGCTACCTGGTGCCCGGCGCCGGTGGTGAGCGTGAGCGCGGTGCGCGACGGGTGAACTGGGTCTGGTACGTCAACACGCCGGAAGCCAACCTGCCGTGGCTGCTGACCGGTAACTCGGGACGACGGTTCGAGCACTTCATCCCGCCTGGGGAGCTGACGCCGGACACCATCTCGCAGCTGACGGCGTTGGCCCGCACTCACCTACCGCCGCAATTCGCCGCGCTGGTGGAGCACTCGAAGGTGTTCATGCAGCCGGTGTTCGACATGCCGCCGGCCTCGATGGCGGGTGAGCGCACGGCGCTGATCGGCGACGCGGCAGGCACGGTCCGCCCGCACACCGCGTCGGGCACGTCGAAGGCCTTCGGTGACGCCGCCGCCCTGGCACATGCCGTCGATGCTGCTCACTCGGCTGGCGACTTGCCGCCACATCTGAAAAAGTGGGAAGCGCAACGTCTTTCCCACCTCGTCGCGGTGGCGAAACACGGAATCCGGCTGGCGTCGCAGTCCGCGCTCGGTGTCACCGGACCCCAGTTTCTGTCCGAGAGTCGAAAGGCGGGGTGAGCGCGATGGACCGATCGGTCAATCGGGTGGAGGGCCGCGACAAGGTCACCGGCGAAGCAAAGTATGCCGCCGATACCGTCCTGGCGGACGTGGCGCACGCGATCGTCGTGCAATCGGAGATCCCGCACGGCGTCGTCACCCGCGCCTCCCTGGAAGGCAGCGCGGCCGCGGCGTCATCGGCGCCCGGGGTGCTGACCGTGTTGACTCCACTGAACTGCCCGCCGCTGCAGGCGCCCCCACGGGAGCTGACCTACGACCTGCCGCTGGAACGTCGGCCCCCGCTTGCCGATCTCACGGTGCAGCACGTCGGTCAGCACATGGCGATCGTGGTGGCCGACAGCCTGGAGAACGCCGGCTACGCGGCATCACTGTTCGAGCTGGACTACGAGACGCTACCGCCGCAACTCTCGGCGGCCGAGGTGGTGGCGCAACCGGCGGTGGCCGACGACAGGGACCACCAGGTCCGGCGCGGCGCCTACCAGCCGGACCACTTCGTCAAGCTCGACGAGGAGAAGCTGCAGGATCACCGCGGCGCTGAGGCCGAACCAGCCGGTGCGACAAAGGTTTCCGCGCGCTACACCACCCCGATCAACGCGCACTACCCGATCGAGCTGGCCTCGACCGTCGCGCACTGGGACGGCGACGTCCTGACGGTCCACGACAGCACCCGGTGGATCACCGGGGAGCGCACCGCCCTGGCGGCGTATCTCGGCATACCGGAATCCCACGTCCGGATCCTGTCGCCGCTGGTGGGCGGGGCGTTCGGGTCGAAGAGCTTCCTGTGGATGCACGTGGCGCTCTGTGCCGTCGCGGCCCGTGCGGTGCAGCGCCCGGTCAAACTCGTGCTGACCCGGGATCAGATGTTCTCCTCCACCGGTCACCGGCCGCGCACCGACCAACACCTTGACCTGGTGGCCGATGCCGACGCGCATATCGTCAGCACCGAACAGCACACGCTGACCGAGACGTCCACGGTGGCGCACTTCTGCGAACCCGCGGGACTGTCCGCCCGGTTCCTCTACCAGTCGCCGCGGCTGGTGGTCTCGCATACAGTGGCCCGGATCAACGCGCCCACACCGTGTTTCATGCGCGGGCCCGGCGAAGCACCCGGCCTGTTCGCGCTCGAGGTGGCGATGGACGAGCTCGCCTACGCCGCGGACGTCGACCCGGTGGAACTGCGGCTGCGTAACGACACGCAGTCCGATCAGGCCAGCGGCCGACCCTGGTCGGGTAAGCACCTGCGGGAGTGTTATCAGCAGGGCGCCGAGCGATTCGGCTGGCATGACCGGCCGATGGCGCCGCGTTCGTTGACCCGCGATGGCACCCGGGTCGGCTGGGGGATGGCGACGGCGACCTACCCGGGACGCCGGATGCCCGCGGGCTGCCGGGTCACCACCGACGGCGCCAGGATGGTCGAATTCGCCTCTGCCACACATGAAGTGGGCAACGGAGTGCGCACGGTGATGACCCAGGTGGCCGCCGAAGCGGCCGGGCTGGCCTTGAGTCAGGTCTCGTTCTGCTCGGGTGACTCGCTGTTCCCCGACGCCCCGTACAGCGGTGCCTCCCAGACCACGGCGACCGTCGGCTCCGCGGTCTATCAGGCCGGCACCGAATGGCGGTCCCGCTTCCTGGAGCTGCTGGTCAAACAACCCGAATCACCCTTCGTCGGAATGGTTTCCGACGATCTGACCGTCACGGGTGGAACCGTCTCAGCTGTCGACGGCCCAGTGCTGCCGGTCGCGGACTGCCTGCGACTGCTTCCGCCGGGCGGTCTCGACTTCACCGTCACCAGCACCGGGGCCGACGCGGGAGCTCCGGTGTCACAGTCGTTCGGCGCGCATTTCTGCGAGGTCGAGGTCGACGAGGACATCGGCCGCGTCACGGTGGTCCGGTGGGTGGCCGTGATGGACTGCGGCCGTGTGCTCAATCCCAAGCTGGCCCGAAACCAGGTGATGGGCGGCATCACGTTCGGCCTCGGCATGGCCCTGCTCGAGCAGGTGCCCTACGACCAGCACACCGCGCAGTTGATCGGCGAGTACTACCTGCCCACCCACGCCGACCGCCCCGACTTCGACATCAGCTTCGTCGAGGTGCCCGACTACGCACTGGACCCCATCGGTGTGCGCGGAATCGGCGAGATCGGGACGTGTGGCGTGCCCGCCGCCATCAGCAATGCGATCTTCCACGCCACCGGAAAACGACTGCGCGACTTGCCGATCACACTGGAACAGCTGATGACACCGTTCGATCAGGAAGGTCGCTGATGAGAGAGATCACGCTGAACATCAACGGGGTGCCGCGCACGGTGACCGCCGACATCCGGTCGACCCTGCTGGACCTGCTGCGCGAGCGACTGCACCTGACCGGGACCAAGAAGGGCTGCGACCACGGCCTGTGTGGCGCCTGCACAGTCTCGGTCGACGACGAACGCGTGGTCAGTTGCCTGACCCTGGCCGCCTCCATCGACGGCAGCAACGTCCGGACCATCGAAGGAATCGCAACCGATGCGGACCTGCACCCGCTACAGGAGGCCTTCGTCGAGCACGACGGTTTTCAGTGCGGCTACTGCACCTCGGGGCAGATCTCGTCGGCGCATGCGCTGCTGCGCGAACACGCGCGCGGCGATCTGTCGATGGTCTCGTTCGAGTGCGGCCGGCAGACGGTGTGCACCGGCCCGGCGACGTTGACCGACAACGAGATCCGGGAACGGATGGCGGGCAACATCTGCCGGTGTGGCGCGTACGCCAACATTGTCGACGCCATCGCCTCCGTCGTCGAAAGTGGGCGCGCATGAAGACCTTCGAGTTCGAACACGCCACCAGCATCGACGGCGCCATCAACAGCGTCGTCTCCACCGGCGGGAAGTACTACGCCGGTGGCACCAACCTGCTTGATCTGATGAAGGGCGGCGTGGAAGCGCCACCCGCACTGGTGGATCTGCGCAGGCTCGGCCTGACACACATCACCGCCACCGACCGCGGCGGCGTGCTCATCGAGTCGGGGGTCAGCAACAGCGCGATCGCCAACCACCCGCTGATCCGCACGCAGTATCCGGTGTTGTCGCAGGCGATCCTGTCCGGTGCCACCACACAACTGCGGAACATGGCCACCGCAGGCGGGAACCTGTTGCAACGCACCCGATGCCCGTACTTCATGGAAACTGCCTTCGCCCAATGCAATAAGCGAGTGCCGGGATCCGGTTGCGCAGCCAGAGACAGCTTCAACCGCGAGCACGCCCTGTTCGGAGCCAGCGAGGACTGCGTCGCCATCCACCCGTCGGATATGGCGGTGGCGTTGGCCATTCTCGAGGCCGGTGTGCACGTCGACGGGCCGGACGGCACCCGATCGATCCCCATCGCGGAGTTCTTCCGGCTGCCCGGCGACGAACCGCAGCGCGACAACACCCTGCGTCCGGCCGAACTGATCGTCGGCATCGAACTGCCGCCCTCGCCGTACGCCGAACACTCCTGGTATCTGAAGGTGCGCGACCGGCACAGCTATGCGTTCGCGCTGGTGTCGGTGGCGGCCGGGCTGCAGCTTGAGCACGGCACCATTCGCGCCGCGGCCCTGGCCCTCGGTGGGGTGGCGGCCATGCCGTGGCGAGTCGCCGAAGCAGAACAGAGCCTGCTCGGCCAACCGCCGACCGAGGACGCGTTCCGGCGGGCGGCGCAGCTGGCGATGACCGGAGCCCAGCCGCTGAGCCAGAACGGGTTCAAGGTCGACCTCGGCAAGCACAGTGTGGTGCGGGCGCTCTCGCTGGCCTTCGCCGCCAGTGCCTAGCGGTGTCAATACCGGCTAACCGGTAGTCGGGTTGGTGGGCAGCGTTGCCGACAGCACCTGTCGATTCGACCAGGGTTGACCCATGCCGGTGCACAAGAGACTCGGAACCCTGCGCGCAACCTCACCGCTGGGGCTGACGGGCATGACCGGGATGTACGGGCCTGCCGACCGCGGCGAGGGCATCGCCACCATCCGTACTGCGGTGGACGCCGGGATCTCGCTGCTGGACACCGGTGATTTCTACGGCATGGGGGACAACGAGATGTTGCTGCGCGAAGCCATCGACCCGTTCGTGCGGGACAAGGTGCAGCTCAGCGTGAAGTTCGGCGCGATGCGCGGCCCCGACCTGTCCTGGCTGGGCTACGACAGCCGACCGTTCGCAGTGAAGAACTACCTGACCTACACCTTGAAGCGCCTCGGTACCGAGTACGTCGACATCTACCGTCCCGCCGGCCTCGACCCCCAGGTGCCCGTCGAGGACACCGTCGGGGCGATCGCCGAGATGGTCCAGGCCGGGTACGTCCGCCACATCGGGCTGACCGACGTCGACGCCGACACCATCCGTCGGGCACATGCCGTGCACCCCCTCAGCGATGTGCAGGTCGAATATTCGGTGATCTCGCGCGGCGCCGAAGGTGACGTCCTGCGGACCTGCCGCGAGCTTGGCATCGGGATCACCGCCTCGGGCGTGCTGGCGCGCGGGCTGCATCGCCACCCCGTCCTGCTCGAACGGCTCTGCACGATCGCCGGCCAGGTCGGGGCGACCGTCGCGCAGGTGGCGATCGCCTGGGTGAGTGCGCACGGTGACGACATCGTGCCGCTGGTCACCGCGCGGTCCCGGGTGACGCTCGAAGAGTCCCTGGGTGCCGTCGCGATCAGCTTGTCCACCGAGCAGCGGGCCGCGCTCGACGACGTGGTTGCGGTGGCCGCGTGACCGCCCCCGCTCGCCCGTCGGTGCGGATGGTGTTCGGGGTGTCCAACTACCGGCGATTCGTCGCGGGCCAGTCCGTCAGCCTGGTGGGCTCGTGGGCCGAGACCATCGCGCTGGCACTGCTGGTCCTCGACCTGAGCCATTCGTCGATCACGCTGGGCCTGGTGATGGCGACCCGGTACCTGCCGGTGCTGCTGTGCACCCCGTACGCGGGCCTGATCGTCGACCGGCACGACAAGCGACGCATCCTGATGCTCACCTCGACCGTGCTCGGTGCGACGACGCTCGCCGTGGGCGCTGCGGTGCTGACCCACACGATCGCGATCTGGCAGGTGTTCCTCGCCGCGGCCGTCTTCGGTTTCATGACCGCCCTGGACAATCCGGCGCGGATGGCGTTCATCCCCGAGCTCGTCGGGCCCGCCCTGATCCGTCCCGCGGTCACCACGAACAGCATCCTGGCCAACGTCGGCCGCACCCTCGGCCCTGCCGTCGCCGCCTACCTGGCCCATTCCTACGGCCTCGGTTGGTGTTTCGCGTTCAACGCCGCCAGCTTCGTCCTGGTGATCGTCGCGCTGCTGACGCTGCACACCGCGACGTTGGTACCGGCCGGACCCGTCAACCGCGGCCGCGGTCAACTGCGGGAGGGCCTGGCGGTGGCGGTCAAGGACCGTGAGCTGGCAGGCCCGTTGGTGATGATGGCCTTCGTCGGCATGTTGACCTATGAGTTCGAGACCAGCCTGCCGATTTTCGCCGAACAGACCCTGCGGGCCGGGGTCGACGGATACAGCTGGCTGACAACGGCTTTCGGGATCGGCTCGGTGGGCATGGGGCTGGTTCTGCTGCGCTGGCCGGTGACGGGACTGCGCAGGATGATCTCCGTGGCGGGCGGCTACGCGGTGGCGATGCTGCTGCTGACCGTCAGCCCGACGGTGCACGCCGGGGTGTTGGCGGCGGTGCTGGTCGGCGCGGCGAGCATCCTGTTCCTCACCACCGGCAACAGCACCATCCAGCTGACCGCACCGCCCCAGATGCGCGGCCGGGTGACCGGGTTGTGGACCACGTTGTTCGTCGGATCGACGCCGATCGGCGCGGTACTGATCGGGGTGATCGCGCACGGCTTCGGCGGCCGCGCCGCCCTGGCCGCCGGTATCGCCGGGTGTCTGCTGGCGGCCGCCGCGGGCCTGGCCGTGCTGCGGGTGGGCGCCCGTCCGCCCGTCGAGCGTGCCGAGAGATCGCCGTCGCGGCCGGAAATGCGATCTGGCAGCACGCTCGCCGAGGCTTGACCGGTTCCGCAGGCGGCTGTTAGACATAGCGAGAGTTGAGCGATCGCTCAGCACGCGGAGGTGTGACGTCATGACGGCCGTGCCCGACACCGAGGTCTACTACGACCCCTACGACCTCACCATCGTCGCGGACCCGTACCCGACGTACGCCCGACTGCGCGACGAGGCGCCGCTCTACTACAACGAGCGCTACGACTTCTGGACGTTGTCCCGGCACACCGATGTCGAGAAGGCACTGTCGAACTGGGAGACGTTCTCCAACAGCCGAAGCGACATCCTCGAACTCGTGCAGTCGGATTTCGACATGCCGTCGGGCGTGATGATGTTCGAAGATCCGCCGATGCACGCGATGCTGCGCGGCCTGATGTCGCGGGTCTTCACCCCGCGGCGGATGGCCGCCATCGAGGATCAGATCCGGCAGTTCTGCGTCGGCTGCCTGGACCCGCTGGTCGGCTCCGGCGGGTTCGACATCATCGCCGAACTGGCGTCGATGATGCCGATGCGGGTGATCGGTATGCTGCTCGGTATCCCCGAGGAGCAGCAGGTGGGCTTCCGGGACCGCCAGGACGCCAACCTGCGGACCCGGCCCGGCGCACCGATGAAAGTCGCCCAGGCCGACAAGATCGCCGACGGGCGGATGTTCGCCGATTACGTGGACTGGCGGGCGGCCCATCCGTCGGACGACCTGATGACCGCGCTGCTCAACGTCGAGTTCGACGACGACCGTGGCCAGACCCGCAAGCTCACCCGCAAAGAGGTGCTGCACTACACCCAGGTGGTGGCGGGGGCAGGTAACGAGACCACCGGCAGGCTGATCGGGTGGCTGGCCAAGGTGCTGGCCGAACATCCAGACCAGCGCCGCGAAATCGCCGCGGACCGCTCGCTGCTGAACCGCGCCGTCGACGAGACACTGCGTTTCGAACCGACCGGACCGCACGTCGCGCGTTATCTGGCAAGGGATTTCGAGGCCTACGGCACTACCGTGCCGGCCGGCAGCGCGATCCTGCTGCTGTTCGGGGCCGCCAACCGCGATCCGGCCAGATACGCCAATCCTGACGTGTTCGACATCCACCGGGACAACATCGCCCACCTGACCTTCGGCAAGGGACTGCACTACTGCCTTGGTGCCAACCTGGCCCGGCTGGAAGGCCGCGTCGCGCTCGACGAACTGCTCAACCGCTTCCCCGAGTGGGACCTGGACTACGCCACGATGGAGTTGGCGCCCACCTCGACCGTCCGCGGGTGGGAGAAACTCCGGATCGTGCTGCCCTGACTCGGGAGGCTCGGGCGGTGAAACGGGTGCTGCTGACCGGGATGTCGGGGACAGGTAAGTCGACCGTGGTCCGCGAGCTGGTGGCCCGGGGTTACCGGGCCGTCGACACCGACGACGGCTGGTGCGAGCCGACGCCCGACGGCAGGCAGCGGTGGCGGACGGCGGCGATGCAGCAGCTGTTGCACACCGACACCGCCGACGTGCTGTTCGTCGCGGGTTGTGAAGAGAACCAGGTCGACTTCTACGACCAGTTCGACCAGATCATCCTGCTGGCCGTGCCCGTCGACGTACTGCGGCGACGGGTGGCGACCAGGACCACCAACCCGTTCGGCAAAAGCTCCGACGAGCTCGCCCGAATCCTGGCCGACCACGCCGAAGTCGAACCGTTGCTGCGGCGAGCGGCCGGCCACGAGGTCAACACGGCAGCGCCGATTGCGGACGTCGTGGAGCAGATCCTGGGGCTGACAATCCACCACTGAAGTCACCACCGGATTTGTATACTTACAAATGGTCGTAGAAGTGTCACGCCGAGATCCACCGAGAGGATCACCTTGACCAAGGTCATGCAGGGCGTTCGCGTCCTCGAGGTTGCCCAGTTCACGTTCGTCCCCGCCGCCGGGGCGATCCTCGCGGACTGGGGTGCCGACGTGATCAAGGTGGAGCACCCGGTGCGCGGTGACACCCAGCGCGGCTTCATCAACATGGGCGGATTCCAACTCGACCCCAACCGACATCCATTGATCGAACATCCCAACCGTGGCAAACGCAGCGTCGGCATCGACGTGTCCACGCCGGGCGGGCAGGAAGTGCTCTACGAGATCGCCAAGACCGCCGACGTCTTCCTGACCAACTACATGCCCGCGCAACGCCAGAAGAACAAGTTCGACATCGAGCACATCCGCGCGGCCAATCCGAACATCATCTACGCCCGCGGAAGCGCCTACGGCGACAAGGGCGCAGAACGCGACACCGGCGGTTTCGACGGCACCGCGTTCTGGACGCGCAGCGGCGTCGGGCACGCCCTGACCCCTGAAGAGCTGGGTGGTGCACTCTCCCAAGGCATTCCGGCGTTCGGCGACTCGATCGGCGGGATGAACATCGCCGGCGGCATCTCGGCGGCGCTGTTCCACCGCGAGCGTACGGGGGAGACCTCGGAGATCGACGTGTCGCTGCTGAGCACCGCGTGGTGGGCAGCGGGTGCGAGCGTCACCCAGGGCATGGAGACCGGCGAGACCATGCGCTCGCTGATGCCGGACTCGGCGGGTCCGTCGGTCAACCCGTTCCTCGGTAACTACCTGACGTCCGACGGCGGCACCATTAATCTGTGCATCGTCAGCCCCACCGGCTATATCCGCGACGCCTTCGAACATCTGGGCCTGCCCGAGGCGGCCGACGACCCACGCTTCGCCGACGTCCTGCCTCTGATCGAAAATGCCGATGCCGCAGTCGCATTGATCACCGATGCCATTCGCAGTAAGCCGTTCGAATACTGGCGCAAACACCTCAAGACGATGCGGGGTCAGTGGGCGCCGTTCCAGAGTCTGGTCGACCTCGCCACGGACGAGCAGGCCATCGCGAACGACATGATCGCCGAGGTCGAGGCGAGCGACGGGGGTGCACCGTTCAAGGTGGTGCGTGGGCCGGTGCAGTTCAACCACGAGCCGCTCGAAACCACCCGCGCCCCGCAGGCTTCCGAGCACACCGAGCTGGTGCTGATGGAGCTCGGTATCGACTGGGATCGCATCGCCGAACTCAAGGAGTCAGGCGCGATCGCCTAGGGGTGCCCGCCGAAGCCCGGGGATCACAGGGGGACGAAGTTGTCCCGGTTCAGCACGTCCCACGCGTGGTGGCACGCGGTGGCGGTGCGCCGCGCCCAGCGGGACCTGGCCGCCCGCAGCCGACGTCGGACCGGGCCCATGGACATGTGCTCGATGAAGTCCAGGTCGGAGACGACGTAGCCGCCCTTGGCGCGGTGCCATAACCCGGCCAGGCACAACTCCAGCGCGGCGATGGTGGTCACCTGGCCAGGAGCGATCACGTCGAGGTCGTCATCGGAGACGAAGGCCGGGAACACCGTGTGCACGGTGCGGTCAATCGCGCGTACGTGGATTTCCAACGCGACGATGGAAACCGCTGGACCGTCAGGACGGGCACGCAGCTGCTCGACCTCGCTAAACACCGACCATTCGTGCATGCCACGACTTTACCGGTAACAAGGGCGTAATACGGAATTTACGTATAAATAATGGTCGAACTCGGTGACACCTGGCGGCCGATTACCCGAGCATCATCAGGCCGCCGTCGACCGCCAGGAGCTGGCCGGTGATGAACCGCGCCCCGTCGCCCGCCAGGAACACCAGCATCGGACCGAGGTCGCGCACCGGATCGCCCAGCTTGCCGCCGAGTGGGATCGTCGACTCCAGCGCCTTCTCCAGAAACGGAGCGGCCTCGGGGCCGAGAAAATTCCGCAGCCGCTGCGCACCCGGTGTCTCGACCGCAGGAGCGAGCGCATTGACGGTGACGTTCTGCGCGGCCCACGCCTTCGCGCAGGACCGGGTCCAGGTGGCGACCGCAGCTTTGGCCGCCGCGTAGATCGCCGACATCGGGCTGCCCAGCACCGCTTCACTCGAGCCGAAGTTGATGATCTGACCACCGGTGTCCCGCATGGCCGCATAGGCGGCCTGATTCGCCAGCACGGTCGAGGTGAAGTTGGTGTCCATCACCCGGCGGATATCGTCGACGCCGATCTGGCCCGGGATACCGGGATGCCACAGTCCCGCCGCGTGCACCAACACGTCGAGACCGCCCAGCGCCTCGGTGGCCGCGGCGAAGGTCTGCTCGACGGAGGCGGGGTCGGTGGCGTCGCACTGGAACCAGGTCGCCCGCGACTGCGTCGACGGATCGGTGTGGTGATACGTCGCGGCAACTGTGGCGCCTGCAGCGCTGAGCACTTCAACTGCGGCCGAACCGATTCCGGTAGCTGCGCCGGTGACCAGGACACGACGGCCGGCCAGGACGCTCATGTGTACTGCCGCATCTTCGCGAAGGCGTCGAACGTCTCTGCGTCTTCCAGCTCGATGCCGTAACTCTTGGTGAACATGGCCATCATCACGTAGCAGCCGACCAGTCCGACGACTTCCATCAGCTCGACCAGCGAATAGCGTTGCGCCAGTTGCTCGCTACCGGCCCGTGCCGCGTCGATCTCCGCGTCGGTCATGCCGGCACTGCGGGCGATCAGCACATGGTGGGTCAATTCGTAGACCTCGTTGCAGAGTGCGAGCGTCCGGAAGACCAGGATCTCCCGATCGCGCGGATCGAGGTTCGAACCGGGGATCACCTTGACGAGCAGCGGCATGAGTGTCTTGTTCAGCGCAGGGTGGCGCATCATCACCCTGGGGAAGCTCATCGATGTGAAGCCGCCGAGCTGCTTTGCCTGCTCAGCGGACAATTCGTCGGGGGATAGCGGCGCGATGCGCGGTGCGTTCTCTGGCATGCAGACACCATAGGGTCCACGACGGCAACGCAACACTTGTCGCCTCACCTGTAACGCCGGCCGGCCTCACGACCGACCCCCGTAAGATTTCTCGGATGGCGCAGCCTGCAAGTCGCCGATGGGGTGACGACCGAGCGCTACTCGACGACGACGAAGCGCGTCGCCTGCTGCTCGACGCGGCGGCCCGGTGTATCGCCCGCCGGGGCAACACCCAGTTCCGGATGGCCGAGGTCGCCGACGAAGCCGGGGTGGTCCGCTCGACGGTCTACCGCTATTTCGCCAGCCGGGACGAACTGCTGCTCGGTCTGCTCCTGGTCCGTACCGACGCCGCCCTGGACACGTTCGTCCGCGGACTCGACAATCCGCAGGACGCCGCACAGTCGATCCCCGATCTCATCCTCGGTCCCCTGGCCAGCGTCGACGGCAATCCGCTGAACGAAGCCCTGTTCGCCACCGAGAGCACCGCGGTGAACTCCGCGATCCAGGCCGGCGCCGAACCGGTGGTCGACGTGTTGATGCGGCACTACGGCCCGTTGTTGCGCGACTGGCAGGCCGCCGGCCAGCTGCAACCGGATCTGAACCTGCGCGAGACCGTGCACTGGATGAACGCCATCTCGCATTTCCTGCTGGCACCGCCGTGGCGGCAACGGTCGACGGTCGCGAAGCGCGCCTTCGTCGAGCAGTACCTGGTCCGGGCGCTGCTGACCTAGCCGACGACCAGATCGGACAAAAGTCCCTTCCTGTCCGATGCTCTCCGGTAGCTTGGTCCGGGCGTGGCCGCTGGCCCGGCAAGGAGAGCTATGGCATTCAGTGATATCGGCGCGCTGCGTGGTGCCGACGAGACCCTCACCCACCAGATCGTCGACACCTTTGCCACCGTCGCCCAGACGGATTACGCCTGGACGGAGAAGATCTGGGCCTCGATCGCGAAAACCGACGGCTCACTGCAGGTCGATTTCGGCATCGGCAAGTACCACAACCGCGGCATCATCGACGGCTTCGGCGGGGTGTCCCGCGGCCGGGAGCAGTGGACGGTGCGGGGCAGTCGCGAACTGGTGGATGCCCCCGAGGACGTCGGCATCGGTCCGATCCACTACGAGATCGTCGAACCCCTCAAGCAGGTCAGATTCCGCCTCGAACCCAATGACACCCAACCGATTTCGTTCGACATCGTGCTCTCGGCCGTCACCCCGCCGTTCTTCGAAAAGCGCAATCTGGTGCGCAACCGGCGCACCGGCCGCGTCGACGTCGACGTGATCCGCTACCACCAGGGTGGGTGGGCTTCGGGAACCGTCACCGTCGACGGCGTGACGCACGAGGTCAATCCCGACGAGTGGTTCGGCTTCCGGGACCACTCCTGGGGCGTCCGGCAGGCGATCGGTGAGCCGCTGGTGGACCTCATCCCCGAGCAGCGACCACCGTCGGGCGGTCGTGGCGGGATGAAGTGGGCCCCGGCCTTCTTCCAGCGTCCCGACGGAACCTATTACGAGACAGCGTTGTTCGTGATCGAAGGCGCCTGGGAGTACAGCTCCGCCTATCTCAACGAGACCGACGGCACCCAGCTGCCGGTCCGCACCGTCAAACCTCGCATCGCCTATGACACCCGCACCAGATACGTCATCGGCGGCGAGCTGGAACTGACCATGGAGAGCGGCGAACGGCGCGTCATCCAAGTGGAGGCGCTCGGCCAGTCCGGCTTCCTGCTCAAGACGGCAGGCTACGGCGCCTGGGCCGGGCACAAGCACGGCGCATGGAAGGGCCCGCTGCACATCGACGGCGAGTACATCGCCGACTGCTCCGACGACGAGCACCTCCGCACCCTGGGCCAGTTCCGCGACACCCCGGTGCGGGTGCGCGACGGCGATGCCGTGGGTTACGGAATCATGGAGAGTCTGATCGGCGGCGTCTGGCCCGAACTCGGCCTGACCGCGGAATCCGATCACAAGGTGTCCTACACATGATGCCGAATGATGAACTGCGCGCACGGTTGACGGTCTGGTTCCGCGCGCAGCTGCCCACCGCGCACCACGTGTCGATCGAGGGTCTGGACCGGGTGGACTTCGGTTTCTCCGCCGAGATGATGGTGCTCACCCTGGTCTCGCAGGTCGACGGCACCGAGGACCGCCAGGACGTGGTGGTCCGGTTGTGTCCGCCGTCGCCGGGACTGCTCGAACCCTACGATCTCAAACGGCAGTTCGACATCCTGCGCGCGCTCGAACACACCGCGGTGCGAGTGCCCCGCGCGCTGTGGATGGCCGATACAGACAAGGTGCTGGGCCGACCGTTCTTTGTGATGGAGCGCGTCGACGGTCAGGTGTACGAACTCACGGTGCCCGACGAACTCGATGCCGACCCGCACCGGATCCCCCGGATGTGCGCCAGCATGGCCGAGCAGCTCGCGGCCATCCACTCGGTGGATCTGACCGCCACCGGGCTGGACACCCTCGGCGACGGCCGGACCTATCTCGACCGGGAGATCGCGCACTGGCGCAGCGAGATACATCGCGTCCAGCGCGGCCCGCTGCCCGCCCTGGAGCGTCTGATCCAGGCTCTGCGGGACACCCAGCCGGAGGCCTATCCGACGGTGACGCTGGTGCACGGTGATGCGAAACCGGGCAACTTCGCATTCGTCGACGACCAGGTGAGTGCGGTATTCGACTGGGAGATGGCGGGAATCGGTGATCCGCTGGCCGATATCGGCTGGATGGAACTGCTCTGGATGCAGCCCGTCGGCATCACCAGCAGGCCGTCCTCGCCGACCATCGACGAGTTCATCGCACACTACGAGGCCGCTTCGGGGATCACCGTCCGAAACCGCAACTGGTACCGGGCATTTCAAGCCTTCAAGATGGCGGCCATCCTGCTGGTCGGGTCGATGCTCGTCGACGGCGGATTCAGTGACGACATCCGGCACGCCGAGAACGCCGTCGGCATCAGCATGCTGACCCAGCTCGCGCTCTACGAACTCGGCGTCGAAGGCGACTTCGAGACCGGGCCGGTGGAGCCGCGCCCAGAACGGGTCGAGGCGCTGCGCCGAACTTCGGCCTGATCGGCTGCGCTAAGTTGAGCGAGTGCTCAGCCAGGACAGGGAGGCGTGATGGTGCTGCACCGGGACTCCGCGTCCCTCGACGGGCGCGTCGCCGTCGTCACCGGCGGCGGTTCCGGTATCGGCCGCGGCATCGCGTCGGCCTTCGCCGGATTCGGCGCCCGCGTGGCCATCTGGGAGAAGAACGAGGACAGCGCGCACACCGTCGCGCAGGACGTGGACGCCCTGGCGTGCGTCACCGACGTCCGTGACCCCGACCAGGTCGACGTGGCCCTGGCCCGCACCATCGCCGCACTCGGCGTGCCGTCGATCCTGGTGAACAACGCGGGCGGGGTGTTCCGGTCACCGCTGCTGGAGACCAGTCCGAATGGCTGGGACGCGTTGATCCGCACCAACCTCACCCAGGTGCTGCTGTGCACGCAACGGGTCGCGCGCGAGATGGTGGCCGCCGAAAAGGGTGGCAGCATCATCAACATCAGCACCATCGAAGGAGTCCGGGCCGCCCCCGGTTACGCCGCCTACGCGGCCGCCAAGGCGGGCGTCATCAACTTCACCAAGACCGCCGCGCTCGAACTGGCACCGCACGGCATCAGGGTGAACGGCCTGGCCCCCGACCTGACCATCACCGAGGGCATCCTGAACCTGTCGCGCTCCGGCTGGGAGCGCAACGCCGAACTGATGATCCCCCTGGGGCGGGCCGGCGACGTCGACGAAATGGCAGGGGCCGCAGTGTTTCTCGCCTCCGACCTCAGCTCATATGTCACCGGCCAGACCCTGCACGTCGACGGCGGCACCGCCGCATCCGGCGGCTGGTATCACGATCCGGACGACGGGCACTACGTGCTCGGCGTCAGCACCGCCCGACCGACGTCCAGCCAGTAAGGAGAAGGTACCCGTAATGGCGCGTATCGAGCCGCTCACGAAGAAGCAATGGCCACCGGAGATGCGGGGGGCGCTGGCGGCGATGATGCCGCCCAACCCGCGTCATCAGCGCCTGCAGCGCGAGGGCAGGCCGAAGGGCGCGAACATCTTGGGCACGCTGGCCCACCACCCAGCCCTGGCGCAGGCGTTCCTGACGCTCAACGGGCATCTGCTGATGGCCACCACCTTGACCGAGCGGCAACGGGAGTTGATCGTGCTGCGGGTGGCCGCACTGTCCAAGTCGAGCTATGAATGGGCCCAGCATCTGTTCCTGGCGCGCGACGTCGGGCTCAGCGACGACGAAATCGCCTGGATCGCCTGGGGATCCGACGCCCCGACGTGGGGGGTGCTCGACGCGGCCTTCCTCACCGCGATAGACGAACTCGTCACCGAAGGCAGTATCAGTGCGCCGACGATGGAGCTGCTGCAAGAACATCTGGACGTCCAGCAGCTGCTCGACCTGATCTACACCGTCGGCTGCTATCAGAGTCTGGCGTGGATGTTGCGGTCCTTCGATGTCGAGCTCGACGACGACCTGCGCGAGCTGCTCGCGGCCCGCAGCGCGCCCGGCACAGACGGCCCGCAGCCATGAGATTCGCGTTCACCTATCCGATCATCACCCACCCCAGCAATCCGCAGCTGGTCCGCGGCAGCGGCGTGGCGTCGGTCGCCGAGGCTGCGGAGGCCGCCGGTTTCGGCGGGTTCGGGTTCACCGATCATCCCGCCCCCGGTCAGCGCTGGCTGGATTCCGGCGGGCATGACAGCCTCGACCCGTTCGTGGCGATGGGTTTCGCGGCCGCACGGACCACCACGTTGCGGCTGATCCCCAACGTGGTGGTGTTGCCCTACCGCAACCCGTTCGTGGTCGCCAAGGCTGGGGCGACGCTCGATCTGATGTCCGACGGCCGGTTCACCCTGGCGGTGGGCGTCGGGTATCTCAAGCGCGAATTCGCCGCGCTGGGCGTTGAGTTCGACAGCAGGGCAGCACTATTCGACGAGGCGCTGCAGGTGATCAAGGCGGTTTGGACCGGCGACGAGGTGACGTTCGAGGGTAGGCACTTTTCGGCGAAAGGCATCACCGCCCACCCGCGCCCGGTCAGTCAACCGCACCCACCGATCTGGATCGGCGGTAACACGGGCGCCGCCCGGCAGCGGGTGGTGGCCTACGGCGACGGCTGGGCCCCGTTCGCGGCGCCGCCCGGACTGGCCAGCACGGCCGGGACGGCGGCGATGGACACCATCGAGCTGCTCGCCTCCGGCGTCGACGATCTCCGCCGTCGTTCGGACGAGGCGGGCCGGGACTGGTCGGCGATCGACATCAGCTTCAACAACTTCGCAGGCGGCAGCCCGGGCCAGCCGGATTTCAACGTCGACGCGTATCTGACCGGTGTGGCGGACCTCGCGAAGGTCGGCGTGACGTGGGTGCAGGTGTCCATGCCCGGCGACAGCCTGGAGAACCTACTCGAGACGATCGACAGCTTCGGCAGGCAGGTGATCGCCAACGCCTGACCCGGGCTGTCTCATCCCGACGGCGTGCCGCAGTTGGGCGAGGAACTGCTGCGGGTCGTCATTGCGGACGATGTAGTTGGCCACCGCCACCCGAATCGCGGTCGCGGCTTTGACCGATGCATCCGGACCCGCCACCAGGCGTTCCAGTCGCGCGCGCAGCACCGGAATCACCTCGGCCAGTTGCGCGATGGCCAGGGCGGGTTCGACGTCGACCAGCCGGGCGCCCGAATAGGACTGCTGGTAGTCGACGATGAAGTGCAGTGCGGCGTCGAGGCGGTCCTTACCGCGCAGGCCGTCGGTGGCCCGGGTGATGCCCCGTTCGAACAGTTGGCGTTCGTAGACGCCGAAGGCCGCCAGCAGCTCCGGTTTGGAGGCGAACCAGCGGTACAGGGTCGGCCGGGACAACCCGGCGCTCAGCGCGACGTCGGAGAAACTGAGCTTGGTGGCCCCGGTGCGCCCGAGGACCTCGGCGGTGGCCGCCAGGATCCGCTGCCTGGTCGACGGGTCATCGCCCGCAAGGTCCACCCGGTCACGGTCCACCTGCTGCGCCACCCCGACCGCCTTCCCGGCTGTTCGGTACAGCGTGACAGTTGCCTGCTGATTTGTAAACCATGTACGTGGCCGCTGCGGCCCCGCGCATCCGGTGGCCCCGGGCTTTGGGTATACCTTCTCCCATGGCGACTTCCGGCCCTGTCCAACCGTTCCCCATCGCGATCGACGCCGCCGCGCTCGACGATCTACAGCGCCGACTGGAGTCGGCGCGGTGGCCGGCGGAGATCGCCGGTGCAGGTTGGGATTACGGGACAGATCAGGAATTTCTGCGTTCGGTGGTGCAGCGTTGGGTCGGCGGCTACGACTGGCGGGCCACCGAAGCCGAGCTCAACGGGTGGGGCTCATTCGTCACCACGGCCGCAGGCCAGCGGGTGCACCTGCTGCACATCCGCGCCGAGGATCCTGACGCCATCCCGCTGGTGCTGACCCACGGTTGGCCGGGTTCGATCATCGAATTCCTGGACGCGATACCGTTGTTGCGGAACCACTTTCATCTGGTTGCCGTGTCGATGCCCGGCTACGGCTTCTCCGGCCCGACCGCCGAGCGCGGCGTGGATTCGGCCAGGGTGGCGGCCGCGGTGGCCGAGGTGATGGCCCAACTCGGCTACCAGCGGTACCTCGCCCAGGGTGGCGACTGGGGTGGCATCGTCACCCGCCACCTCGGTGAGCACTACGCACCGAACGTCGCGGCCATCCACTGCAACATGCTGTTCGCCATGCCCGCTGAGGGAGACCCCGATGCCATGGCGGGGGTCTCCGAGGCAGAACTGGCGGCCTTCACCGCCGCCGCGGGCCGGATCGCCGAGGGCACCGCGTATATGGAGCAGCAGTCGACGCGTCCGCACTCCCTGGGGTTCGGCCTGGACGACTCTCCACTGGGGCTGGCCGGCTGGATCCTGGAGAAGTTCCATGCCTGGTGCGATACCCGCACCGGAATCCCGATCGGTACCGACCGGCTGATCGACAATCTGATGCTCTACTGGCTCACGGGCACCGGCACCTCGGCGGCCCGGCTCTACTACGAGTCGGCTCACGCCGGTACGAGTGCACTCAGCCCCTGGACCGGACGTGTCGACGTGCCAACGGGTTTCGCCAAGTATCCCTACGAGCTTCTCCAGACGCCCAGGGCGTGGGCGGAGAAGCGGTATCACCTGGTGCACTATTCCGAGCAGGACCGGGGCGGTCACTTCGCCGCGTTCGAACAGCCCGATCTGTTCGCCGCCGACCTGCTGACCTTCGCCGACACCCTGCGCGGCCTCAGCGTGTTCTGACCGGCAGTTCGGCCAGCACATCCACCCCGGCCAGGGTCGCGTCGAAACTCAGATAGCCGCTGATCGGCGAACTTTCGGGCAGCGGCTCGGCGTAACTCCAGGCCACATCGGGAATGACGGTGTCCCCGATGACCGCGGCCCAATACGTCGCCACGCCCTTGTAATTGCAATAACTCGTGGTCTCGGTGCGGCGCAGCAGATCGGTCCGGACCAGCTCCGGTGCGACGTAAAGCCTTGGCTCCAAAGATGTTTCGAACAGGATGACGGTGTCGACGGTGTCCACCAGGGTGGTGCCTGCGATGTCCACCCGCAGGCGGCGGTTGGTCGGACGGCAGTCCACCCGGTGATACGGGTTGGGCGGGTAGTGCACCAGTACCCTGCCCTCCTCCAGCCAGGTGTCGACCGCGCCCCAGGGCACCACGACGTAACCGGGTGCCTCCGGTTCCGGGTCGGCGGGCAGGTCGCCCACGATGTCGGCGGGGAATGCGTAGCTCAGCGCCCGGCCCGCGCGATGCACCAGCAGCGCACTCTCGGTGTCGATCACCGTGCGGCCGCCGACGATGGCCTGCACGCGGCGCGGATGGGGTTCGACGTACACCAGATCCGGCGGCAGGGGCGCCGAGAAGTGCCCGGCGGGTGCGGGTCCGATGGGTCCGCGCGCGGCGACCAGGCTCACGACGAAGCCCGGGTCTTGATCCCAGCGGCATGGCGCACCTGGGCCAGGAACTGGTCGGCGTCGTCGCTGCGCACCACATACTGCGAGATCACCACGCGGGTGGTGGTGGCCGCGGCTACCGCGGCATCCGGGCCGCTCATCAAATGTTCGAGCCGGGCCCGCATGATCGGCAGGACCCGCGCAATGCGGGCGATCACCTGTTCGGGTTCGATGTCGATCATCCGCACCCCGGAGTAGGACTGCTGGAAGTCCACGATGAATCGCAGTGCGGCGTCCAGCTTTTCGGTGCCGCGCAGACCAGCCACCGCGTTGGCGATGCCGTTCTCGAACAGCTCCGTCTCGTAATTGCCGAACGCCTCGATCAGTTCCTCTTTGGAGGCGAACCACCGATACAGCGTCGGGCGGGACACCCCGGCCTGCAGCGCCACGTCCGACAGGCTTAGCTTGCTCACCCCGTTGCGGCCGAGCACCTCCGCCGTGGCGTCCAGGATGCGTCGGCTGGTGTGCATGCTCGACCCGTCGGGCACCGCGTCCTGAGGCACCGCCGCCGACTTCTGCACTGACACATCTTTACAAACTATTGCAGAAGTGTCACGCTTTTGTGGTGTCACTCTCCCCGACCTTCGCCCAGTTTGGTGATGTCCTTGACCACCAGATGGTAGCCGCAAAGGTCCAGGTGGCCGGTGGATGGAAGCTACGAAGGAGCGCCGAACGGCCATGACGGTAGCCAGCAACCCGAGAACCCGGGAGTACAGCGCACTGGACATCACGTCGCGGACGTTCTGGGGTCAGCCCTTCGCCCAACGCGATCTGACGTTCGCCGAACTCCGCGCAGGTCAGGGCCTGAGCTGGCATCCGCCCATGCCGTCGCTGTTCGACCTGCAGGAGGACGGCTTCTGGGCGCTGACCCGTCGCGCCGACATCGTCTACGCCAGTCAGCATCCCGAGCTGTTCACCTCCAGCCAGGGGGTGGCGCTGGACCCGATGCCACCTGAGATCCAGCAGATGGCGTCGTTCTTCCTGGCGATGGACCCGCCCCGACACACCGTGTACCGGCGGCTGGTCAGCTCGGCGTTCACCCCGCGCAATGTCCGGCAGATCGAAGAACAGATCCAACGCAACGCCGTGGCCATCGTCGACGATTTGGTAAGTGCGGGCGATATCGAATTCGTGTCGGCGTGCTCGGCGAAGTTGCCGATGATGACCATCGCCGAGATGGTCGGGGTGGTGCCCGCCGAGCGGGAAGCCGTGGCGCTGGCGGCAGAGAAGCTGTTCAGCATGAGCGATGACGAGTACAGCACGCTCGAGGAGCGCGCCGAGGCCACCATGAACGAGATGTTCCTGCTGGTGAACACCGGCATCGAGCTGGCCAAGTACCGCAGGAACAACCCCGGTGACGACCTGATGACCAGCATCGTCAACGCCGAAGTCGACGGCCACCAGCTGACCGACGAAGAGATTGGCGCGCTGATGATCCTGCTGTCGTCGGCGGGTAACGACACCACCAAACAGACCACCACCCACGCGATGATGGCGCTGGCCGCCAACCCCGACCAACGTGACTGGCTGATGGCCGATTTCGACGGCCGCATCGGCCTGGCCGTCGAGGAGTTTGTCCGCTGGGCATCGCCGGTGATGCAGTTCGCGCGCATCGCCACCCAGGACACCGAGATCGCCGGCACCCCGATCAGGGCTGGTGACAAGGTGGCCCTGTTCTACTGCTCGGCCAACCGCGACGAGACCGCCTTCACCGACCCGCAGGCGTTCGACCTGAGCCGATCGCCCAACCCGCATCTGGGGTACGGCGGCGGCGGACCGCACTTCTGCCTGGGCAATCAGCTGGCCAGGACCGAATTGCGCACCCTGTTCCGTGAGCTGCTGACCCGGTTGTCCCATGTCGAGTTCGGCGAGCCGGATCTGCTGCAGAGCAGCTTCGTGCACGGCGTCAAGCGGATTCCGGCGCACGTCCGATGAGCGGGGTGCATGTCGAAGTCGACCTGGCCAAGTGCACCGGCCACGGGATCTGCGAGTCGATCGCCGAGGACGTGTTCGAAGTCCAGGACGACGGCAGCGTGGCGATCCACGATCCCGACCGGCCAGAGGTGGACCGGGCGCGGATGACACAGGCCGTCACGCAGTGCCCGGCGGCGGCGCTGCGCCTGCAGGGCTGAGCCGACTAGCGGGGCCGGACCAGCACCGACTGCTGGATGGCGCCCACCGCGCCGACTTCGTCGAACAGCGTGCCGACCGTCGTCCCGATCCCGTCCGGGCCGTACAACGTCTCCGCGCGGATACCCGTCCACTCACCCTCGGGCACCCGGTGCAGATGCACGGTCAGGTCGTTGTTCATGAACGTCCACTCGGTGATGTTCAGCTTGGTGCCGATGCCGTTCGCGTCGTCGGCGACGGTGAACAGCCGCTGCGTGGGTGACATCGTCTCGCCGCTGACCAGTTCGGCGGTGGAACGCAGCCACGCCTCGCCCGCCCCGGTCGCCAGCGGCTCGGTCAGCCAGCGCCAGTCCAGGCTGTGCACGTAGTTGCGGTCCCAGTTCTTGGCCATGTTATTCGTCCTGGCCTCCGCCAGTGGGCGCAGCGGGTCGGCGACGGCGTGCACCAGTGCGGCGGTGTCGGCCTTGGCCAGTCGCCAGCCACCGGCCCTGGCCACCGGGCGCGGTCGGCCGTCGGGACCTGGCGCCAGCATCTCGGCGCTGATCAGCTCGATCTGCTTACCGGGCCGCTGCACGACGGCGCGCACCCAGATGTCGGTGCCCGCAGGCACCGCACCCAGCAGGTCGACGGCGACGCGCGACAGTCGGGTGTCCGCGCGCGGCGCGCACCTCTCCAGGGCGCGCACCAGCAGTGCGGACACCGGGGCGGCGTGCTGAATGGCCGACGACCAGGTGCTGATCACCAGGTCGGTGGTGGCGAACCGCTCGCCGAGCGGGTCGACGTCGTCGAGGAGTTCGTAATAGGAGTCACTCACGACGGAAAGCCTGCGCCGGGAACGTCGACGATCATGGCATCGACCCGGGAATCCAGGGTGCCGATCAACTGGTCGGGGTAGGCGCTCGCGCTGGACAACAAGAACAACGTCCTTCGCTCAGGGCCGCCGAGCATGCACGCGATGGCTGCCCGGTCGCCGATGTCGATGCGGTCGGTCACGGCGCCGCCTTCGGTGATGCGGTGAAATGCGTGGGCCAGGGTCATCGACGTCCAGACGCCGCCGTCGGCGTCCAGGGCGATACCGTCCGGGGGGCCCGCCAGCCCGTCGGCGAACACCCGCCGCTGCGTCAAGGCACCGTCGGCGCCGATGGTGAAAGCCGTCAACCGCCGGCCGATCGACTCGGCGACGATCAGGGTCGCCCCGTCCGGGGTGATCACCATGCCGTTCGGGAAGTCCAGGTCCTGCGCGACGACTTTGACGGTGTCGTCGGGATCCAGGCGGACGATCACCCCGTTGCCGCGGGCCTGCGAGCCGATGAACGCCCGGCCGTCGGCGTCGACGACCATATCGCCCAGGTCGGCCGGTACCCGGTCGGCGAGTTCGGCGACCGTGGTGACGCTTTCGCCGTCATAGCGCAGCACGCTGCGGTGTGATGTGGAGGTGATCAGCAGGGATCCGTCCGGCCGGAAGCCCAGCCCGGACGGCCGGTGGCCGGGCAACTGCAGCGCGCTGCGCAAGCCGTCCAGGTCGACGGTGTGCACCGCCTCGCCGAGCATGTCGGAAAACCACAGCAGGCCCTCGAACCAGCGGGG
>JBEVHL010000154.1:0-6781 GCA_040511255.1 Mycobacterium sp.
GTGCGAACGCGTGCGGCGGCGCATCATTCAAGCCGAATAATTCGATGTCGTGGGAGCTCACGGGATAGGCGTCACGCAGGCGGCTGCTTATGCAGCGGCGGACGCCCAACTCGACGACGCCTTCGCCGTCGAATCGCACGCGCACAACAGGATCCCCGACGTTGGTCTGCGTCCACCCTTGCCCGAGCGGCAATTCCGGCAATGCCGTCATAAATGATCACCGCCGGCAGCGGCGGCGAAGCCGCGAACTCTGATCCCACCGTCGACTTCGATGGCGTGGCCGGTGATGTTGCCACTCTGCTCGCGGGAGGCCAGCAGCACATAGGAACCGGTGAAGTCGCGTGGATCGGTGCTGGAGTCGTGCAACGGAATTGGCGGCGGCGGCGAGTCGGGCGTCTTCTTGGCGAACGAGGCGGCCAGGGTGCGGGTGTTGAGACCAAGCGCCTCTGGGCCGCGCAGCTTGGTGTTCATCGCCCCGCACGCCACGCCGTTAACACGCACCTTGGGCGCCAATTCATACGCGAGTTCGCGCATCAGGCCGAGGCAGGCGTGCTTGCTCGCGGTATAGATCGGCCCGCCGCCGTTGACATAGAACGAGGCGTTCGACAGCGTCATGACGATACTGCCGCGCGACTTGACCAATTCCCGCCAGCAGGCCTCGGCCGCCAATAGGTAGCCCTTGACGTTGACGGCGAACACCTCGTCGAAGGCGTGCTCCAGTTGCTTCGCAGTCAATTTGGTCAACTGCCGGTGGTAATCCCACATTCCGGCGTTGGCGATCAAGGTGTCGAGTTTGCCGTACTGCTTCACCGTCTCGGCCACCGCGTGGTGTAGCTGCTCCGAGTCGCGCACATCGGCGCGCACGGCGTGAACCCGTGATGGATCGGGGCATTCATCGACCACCGTGCGCAACTGGTCGAGGTCGCGGCCGACGATGGTCACCGACGCCCCTTCGGCGACGAATCGTTCGGTTACCGCGCGGCCGATCCCAGAGCCGCCGCCGGTGACCAATGCGACATAGTCCTTCAACCAGCCGCTCATGACCGCTCAGCCAGGAAGTCGATGACGAGGCGCTCGAAGTCGCGTTGGCGCTCGAGCTGGACCCAATGACCGCAGTTACCGAAGACGTGCAGCTGCACATTGCGAATGTGCTTGAGCATGATCTGGGATCCGTCGAGGGTGATGGTGCGGTCGTCACGTCCCCACAACAACAAGGTCGGTGCGGCGATCTTGTGCAGGTCGCGCCACAGCGGGTCCATGCCATGTCGTTTGGTGAACGCGGCGTTATACCGGTGGTAGAACTCGATGTGGCTCGGGTCGAGTGAGGCTTCGTAGCGGGCTTTGACCACATCTGCGCCGAACTGTTTGTGATCGAACACCATCGTTCGGATGAAGTTCGCCATCTTCTTCTCTGATGGGCCGCCGCCGTTGTAGTAGCGGAACATCTCCTTTTGTCCCTCGGTTGGCGTAGGACCGAATGGGAGCCAGCCACCCCCGGGCGCCATCAGAACCAACCCCGAAATCCGCTGCGGCTGGGCCTGCGCCATCGCAATCGCCGCCGCCCCGCCTAAGCTGTTGCCTAACAGGTGAAATCGGTCAATCCCGAGTTCGTCCAGGGCTTCAAAAAGTGCGCCCACAGCGATTTGGGTGATGGACGCCGCGTCGAGATCGTCTTCGGAGGGCCGGTAACTGCCGCCGAAACCCGGCTGATCCGGCAGCACCACCCGAAACTGCTGCGTCAGGGCGGGCAGGTTTTGGTGATAGTTGCTCACTCCAGATGCTCCCGGACCACCGCCGTGCAGCATCACCAGCGCTGGGCCCGCACCGGCCTCCGCGACGGCGATCTCGCCATGAGAGGTGGTTACCGTACGGCGGCGCAGTTCAATGGTTGTGTCGACTTCGGTCGTCGGCATGGCATATCTCCTGTTGGCGGTTAGAAGAACGTCGAGATGTTCTTGGCTTGCAGAACGTTTTGGTCGAGTAGCACCACCCGTCGCGCCACCTGTAGGCCGGTGGGCACCCGCCGCAGGATGTCGGTGCGTCGCCCCGCGAAGATGTTTTCTTCGTGCTGGAGTCGGTTGCGGTAGACCAGGAAGGCCGATCGAACTTCGAGATCATCGACGCTGAACTCGCGATGCTGGCTCGGATCGACGTGGTGGACAACGATGTTGGTGATCAGGTGCCGTGTCCTGGACGGGGGGTCCTCTGCCCACGCCATCCCCGAGTCGAACCGTCGGATCCGCCACGCCAAGCTCTCTTTGGTCTCGTCATAGAATGCGGCCTCACCGCGGGCCGCGATCGACAGGGCCTGCTGGCGACGCAGGCGATTGGTGCGGGTTGGCATCCAGTAATCCAGGTCGTCGGCCAGCAGTTCGAGCCAGTCGGTGAAGCGACCGTCGTCCAGTAGTTCGGCTTCCTCGTAGTAGAACTGTTCAACCTCGAAATGGACGTCGCGGCTGGCGCGCTCGCCGGCCACTGGCCCGCTGGTCGAGGGCTCCGTGCTCACCATGTCATTTCACCTCTTCGACTGATCGGCGCCGCAGGAGTCTGCGCAAATCGGTTGCAGGGTCGCTGAGTTCGGCGGCGTCGACCTCGACGGCATGATCGATCATTCGGCGTGCCGCACGTACGGCGGTTGAATCATCGACGCTGACCGCACCGACGACGTGGCGACCATTCACGGCAAAGACCGAAAATGGCGGCTGTCCTAGCTGCCCGCGCGGCACGAGCTGATCGGTATCGTTGAGCCGGCCAACCACTTCCACGTGTGCGCCATAGCGATCCGTCCAGAACCAGGAGGCCGTATCGCGGGGCGGAGCTGCTCCCAGTATTGTCGCGGCGGCTCGCTGTCCGTCTTGCTGGGCGGCTTCCCAGTGCTCGCCACGTCCGATCGGCACACCATCTATGTGACGATGCGCGGCATCACCGACCGCAAGTACCGCCGGGTTCGAGGTCACCTGTCCGGCGTCCACCGCGATGCCGCCGCGCCCAACGCGCAGTCCGCCCGTCTGGGCCAGCGATGTCTCGGGTGCCATGCCGACGGCAAGCAGCACCACGTCGAAAATCTGCGGTTGGTCGTGGCCGGTCAGTACCGCCGAGATGGTTTTACCAGCAACGTCCAAGTTTTGAATGGCCGCCGATACCGTTGCGGCACCGTGCCTTTCATGCATGCCGTGCAACCAGGTGGCCACATCGGGAGAGAACGCCGACGCCAGGGGCGCTGCGACAGGATCCGCGATGACCACCTCACAACCCAGCTCACGGGCGGTGGAGGCCACTTCGGCTCCGATGAGTCCCGCACCGACAATGAGGATCCTGGCGCGCGACGCCAATGCGACCCTGAGCCGGTCGGCGTCGTCGGCGGTGCGCAGCACATGTATCCCAGGGCTGTCGACACCGCTGATCGGAGGCCGAGCAGCCCTGCCACCAGTAGCCAGAACAACCTTATCTGCCGGCAGCGTGGTTCCGTCGCTCAGCTCGACGGCCCCGAGATCTGTTCTCAGTTCGTCAACACTGGTCTGAGAGATCAGTCGCACACCGTGGTCGTCGTACCACTGCGGCGGCTGCAGCGCAATGCTTTTGAGGTCGACACGACCGGCGAGGTAGTCCTTCGACAACGGGGGGCGGTCATACGGGAACTCACCGGCGTCGACCAATGTCACATCACCATCAAACCCACCCGCCCGCAGCGCAGCGGCGGTGCTGACGCCGGCGATGCCTGCGCCGACGATCACGACACTGTGCACCGTCATTGCCCCGCCTGCGGGAAGAGGAAGACGTCGCCATCGCGTACCTCGACGCGGTGGACCACCGCATCACAAGTGGCCGGAAGGCCTTGCACCTTACCCGTTTTCAGGCAGAACTTGCTGGAGTGAAGCGGGCACTCGACATAACCGTCCTCGACCCAGCCCTCGGCGAGCGACGCCTCTGCGTGAGTGCACGTGTCGTTCAAGGCCCATACGCTGCCGTCGTCGTCACGTAGCAGTGCGATGTCATCGGCGGTACCGGTGATCGTTTTGTCGATCGCGATACCTTCCCCTTCCGGGATGTCGTCCACTGCGGCGACACGGATTGGCTCGCTCATGACGTTTTCCGCTCATGCCAGGCCGGCGTGTTCATCAAGTGACGCCAGCGTGCGTAGAAGTGGCGCGCGGCCGCGTCGCTGTACAACTCACTGGTGATGCCGGGGTACCGGTCGTCACGGCGCTCACTGCCGATACCCATCTGGTAGTTCAGCGGTACGGAATTGGTGATGAAGCCGTGTGAAATCGCTTGGACTTCACTCCAGTTCTCGCCGTCGTCTTGTTCAAAGATGCCGCTGGGACCGAACGTGCGCAGGTTGTACACGCGCTGTGCCTCGCGGACATGCTCGGGCATCGACTTGTCCACAATCGTCCAAGCCCAGACCTCCATCCGGTCCGGGCCTTTCGGATGCCACACCCGTATCGATCCGTTGACCGGAAGGTAGGAGAAGTTGGGGAAGACGTTGCCGTGGCCGGTGGTCAACGGGCCCTCGACCCGCGCGTCGCCAAGGCGTTCTCGCAGAGCGGCATAGTCCATCCACTCATGCACGGTCTGCGCGTCGAATCGATTCCTGGGATGCACGGGAAAACCATGCCCGTGACCCTTCGGGTCGGCGTACTGCCGCCCGGTGCGGTGGACCACCTCGTCTTTCGGCTTGCCGTCAGGCGACAGCACCGTCAGCGCCGAGGCGTGGCTCATGTTGACGTGATACCAATCGCTGGCGAATTGCTCGGCGGCTAGCTTCCAGTTGCCTTCGAGCACCCACTTGTGCACACCGCCGACCACGATCGTGCCGTCCCCGTCGTGGTCGAGCATCGCGTCCAGATACCACGCGATGTCGCCCAACGAATCCGGTAGCGAGACTGGCTCGGGATCCCAGTTACCGAAGATCAACCCGCGGTAGCTCGCAACGTGCGGTACCTCGACAAGGCCCCAATCCTCGGTGCGGAAACTGTCGGGATAGCCGTCCTTGTTCGGCACACTGACGAGCTTTCCCTCCAGGTCATACGCCCAACCGTGGTAGGTGCAGGTGAAGCTGCGAGTAGCGCCGTAATCCGCCCGGCATACTCGCGCGCCGCGGTGCCGGCATGAGTTCAAGAAGGCCCGGATGCGCCTGTTCTTGTCCATCGTGACGATGATCGGGTCCTCACCCATGTACGTGGTGAAGAAGTCGCCGGGGCGGTGGAATTGATCCGTATGTGCGAGGAATAGCCAGCTGCTGGCAAAGATGCGGCGTAGCTCCTGCCGGTAGATCTGCGGGTCGGTAAAGACGGCGCGATCGAGCAGCCCGCCGTCGGAGTCCACCAAGCCGGACACGTCGATGTCGCGGTGCAATTCCGCGGGTCGCCGCAGCGCACCGCACGGCGGGCTGCTGACCGTTCGGGCGTCGTGGCCCGGCTGGATCGTTGAGGTCATGTCACATACGAAACTGCACGCGCCCGGTCAACCTCTATAGCGCGTTTCGCACAGCGGCACACCAGCTGGGGTTTCAGGGTGGGCGGCGCGATGGTGGTGACGTGCTCGCCGCAACCGCCGTCTCACAGAGCGCCGCTGACCCGTTGTCTGGTCTGGTGCTAAGCGAGCTGCCCCAGCCTCGCCCCAAGCCGGGTTGGGCTGTGGTCAAGGTCGTCTCGTCCTCGCTGAACATGCATGACCTCTGGACGTTGCGTGGTGTCGGGCACCCGGCCGAGCAGCTGCCGATCGTGCTGGGCTGCGATGCCGCGGGTTACGACGAGGACGGCAACGCGGTCATCGTGTACCCGGTGATCGGTGACTATGACGCAGGCCGCGGCGATGAAACACTGGATCCCAACCGTGCGCTGTTGTCGGAGCGCCACGACGGTGCCTTCGCCGAGTACCTGACGGTTCCGCGTCGCAATCTCGTGCCCAAACCGGACTGGTTGTCGTTCGACGAGGCGGCCTGTCTTCCGGTGGCATGGACGACCGCTTACCGAATGCTGTTCACCCAAGCCAACATCAGAGCGGGCGACCGAGTGCTGGTCCAGGGCGCGGGCGGCGGTGTGGCCTCCGCGGCGATCAAGCTGGCCGTCGCTGCAGGCGCTGTCGTGTACGCCACCAGTCGCAGCGAATCCAAACGTGCACAGGCGATGGGCTGGGGCGCACGGGTCGCGCTGGCCCCTGGCGAACGCCTCCCCGAACGCGTCGACCTCGTCATTGAAACGGTTGGCGAGGCGACCTGGTCGCACTCGTTGAAGTCTTTGCGTCCCGGAGGGACGGTCGTGATCGCGGGAGCGACCACCGGGATGAACCCGCCCGCCGACCTAGGCCGGATCTTCTACTTGCAGCAGCGGATTCTTGGCTCCACCGGAAGCACCCGGGCCGAACTTGTGGCCATGCTGCGCATGCTCGAAGCGACCGGGGTCCGGCCGGTCATCGACCGCACGCTGCCCCTGACGGACATCCACAAGGGTTTTCAGCTCATGATCGACGGCTCGCTCACGGGCAAGGTCGTCGTACACCCAGCCGCACCAGACGACCAAGGAATGTCATGACTGCAGCAGTTGTCGGCCTCTCGCATTCCCCGCTCATCGGCAAGAACGATCCGGAACCGGAAGCGCTTGACCGTGTCAACGCGGCGGTGCAGGTCGCGAGGGCGTTCGTCGCCGACTTCGCGCCCGACCTTGTGGTCCTGTATGCGCCGGACCACTACAACGGTTTCTTCTACAAGGAGATGCCGCCCTTTTGCCTTGGCACAGAGGCGCATTCGGTCGGGGACTTCGGTTCCGCGGCTGGTCCG
>JBEVHL010000155.1:0-4384 GCA_040511255.1 Mycobacterium sp.
CGGACCGGGTTCCACCACGGCGCGACGGCGACGAACGTGCCGAGACCGACCCGCTCGGTCCGGCCGGCGAAGTACGTCAGGGCCTGAATCGGATTGGGCGTCATGCCATATGGCGTGCCACAGTGCTCCGGGAACCAGATCCCGTCGAACCCGAGCGGTTCGGCCAGGTCGCCCAGGGCCAGTGCACCTTCGACGCACTGCCAGTCCGGGGTCTCCGGTTCACTGCTGAAATTGCCGGCCAGCACGCGGTCCCAGTCGTGTGAATTCTGTGCCCCGGTGCCCAGATTTACTTTCATCGTTGCTCCTTGCTTAAGATTTCGGCGTGGCTGGCCGCGCTGAGCGCGGCTGAGCACGCCGAAATCACGTGAGATCCTGGGGTTCGCCGGTGCCCATGTATTTGGACAGCTGGTAGTGCAGGTTGACCGTGCTGCGTTCGCGGTACGGGTTGGGTTTGGTGCCCGGGAAGCCGAGGGACTTCATGCCCTGCTGCACGGCGGCCATATTGGAGAAGTCCTGCGGCAGCACCGAGAGCCAGTTCGGATCGCCGACCGGGGTGTACACCCATTCCGTCTGCGGCTCTTGGCCTTTCGGGTACAACTCGAAGACGGCCACCTCGAAGATGCACTTGTCCGGGTTGTAGCTGGGGTCCGGCCGGGCGCTGTAGCACAGTGCGCTGGTCAGGCCCTGGCCGATCTGGAAGTTGGGGAAGATCTGCCACGCCGTGCCGCTCTGGCCCAGGATGTCCGCCGGAATGGTCGGCCACACGACGCCGCGCGCGGCGTCGTCGTTGCGGGCCGAGGTGAGCCAGTGCTCCAGCACCTTGTTGGCCGGGGTGCCCTCGGGCAATTCGTCGACCAGCCGCTTGGCGGCGTTCACCAGCGTCTGAGTGGTGGTCGCATTGGTCTCCTCCATGGTGTACACCTGCATCTCGGCGGTGGAGATGCGGGGGTCACCGGAGCCCAGCCGGATCTTGGACTTGGTCTCGTCCAGGCCTTTTGGCGCGTCGTACCCGATATTGCTGTGTTTGCCCTGCGCCTTGGCCCAGCCCTTGAACTCGCCGAACTTGTTGAATTCCGGGTGGGTGGTGAACACGTGGTAGGTCTCGTTGAAAGCCTCCAGCGCCACCTTCCAGTTGCAGTCGAAGTTCAGCCATTTGCGCCACTTGAAGCGCATGTTCTCCAGGCCGAAGGGGTCGAGGATCTTCGCGGCGGGAAACAGGTAGTCGGCCAGCGGTTCCGGGTCGGTGTCCATGTTGATGAACAGCCAGCCGCCCCAGGTGTCGACGTTGACGTGCGCCAGATGGGTGTTCTGGGGTGTCAGAGTGCCCTGCCAGTCATCCTGTTCGCGGATGTGCGTGCAGGCGCCGTCCAAATCGTAAGCCCAGCCGTGGAATCCGCAGACGAACGACTTGCGCGTCTTGCCCAGGGCGTGTTTGGCGCCGGGCGGATTGTCGACCAGTTTGCGGCCGCGGTGCATGCAGACGTTGTGGTGCGCTTTAAACTCGTTGGGGCCGACCCGCACGATGATGATCGAGTCGTCGAGGATGTCGTAGGTCAGGTAGTTTCCGACCTCGGGGATCTCCTCGACGCGGCCCACCTGCTGCCAGACCTTGCGCCACAGCTTGTCCCGCTCGGCACGCGCATAGGCCTCGGAGATGTAGGCCTCGACGCCGATGGTCGTCGGCGTCGACAGCTCCTCGACCACTTCACGGATCACGTCGTCCTTGGTGTCAGTCATTCTCACTCCTCACGGTCGACTGATTTCTGCGCGGAAGCCGTCGTCTTTCAAGAACAGCGACGTGTGGTCGGCGGCCAGGTGGCTCCACTTGAGGTTCAGCCCGCCGTCGACCAGCAGCGTCTGCCCGGTGATGTAGCTCGACATGTCGGAGAGCAGAAACAGGATCACGCCCGCCTGCTCTGCGGGCGTGCCGCGGCGGCCCATCGCGATGGCGGCCCGGTCCCGCTCCGGGTCGTCGCCGGTGTACGTCGCCGACGCCGCCGTCGCCGTGACTCCCGGGGCGACGGCGTTGTCCCGGGTGCCTGCGGTGGCCAGTTCGAGCGCCATGGTGCGGGTCATCGCGACGACGGCGGCCTTGGCCGAGCCGTAGGCGATGTGGAACGGCGCGGTGTTCATCCCGCTGATCGACGAGACGGACACGATGGAGCCCGGTTTGCCCTGCGCCCGCAGTTCTGCCGCAACGGCCTGACTGGTGAAGAACGAGGTCTCCAGGTTGGCGGTGAACAGGTCGCGCCAGTCAGCGCGCGATACCCGGGTCGACGGCATCCAGGTGGCCGGGGCCGCACCACCGGCGACGTTCACCAATCCGTACAGGTCGCCGTCGGTCTGCCGGACCTGGTCCATCACCGCGGCGATGCCGTCGTCGGTGGCAGCGTCCGCCGCCACCGGCACCACCGACAGGCCGCGCTGGGCCAGCGGAACGACGTGCTCGTCGAGGTTCTCCTTGGACCGGCTGACGGCGATCACCGTGGCGCCGGCTTCGGCGGCCAGTGCGGTCACCGTCGTGCCGATCCCGCCACCACCTGCGCCTGACACCACGACGATCCGGCCGCGTAAGTCGAGGAGACTTTCCAGCACCGGCTCTGACTCGCTTCCTGCTCTCGCCCAGTCCGGCAAACAATTGTCCGGACAACATACCGCGTTCTGTCAATCTGAGAACACTATTCCGCAGCACAGACGTGCCCGTCAAGGCTGGGTCGTCGATTTCCCTGGCTATTGTCTGGACTAGTTCTGCTTGATATCGTCCGACGCGTGACCAGCGGACCGAAGACTCGCTACGCTGCCCCGGCCTCGCTGACCGTCGCGGACGGCTGGCAACTCGAACGCCTGCTCCCCCCCAGCCGACTGTTCGGCGCCAACGGCCTACGGACCGGACCGGACGGCCGCCTCTACATCGCGCAGGTGACCGGCAGCCAGGTCAGCGCCTTGACGCTGGCCACCGGCGAACTGGAGACCATCAGCGCCAAGGGCGGCGACATCATCGGGCCCGACGACGTCGCCTTCGACGCGGCAGGCAACCTGTTCGCCACCGAAGTGATGGACGGCCGGGTGAGCGTGCGCGACACCCACGGCACGACGCGGGTGCTGCGCGACGACATCCCGTCGGCCAACGGCATCACCTTCCACAACGGTCGGCTGTTCATCGGTGAGTGCCGCGAGGGCGGGCGCCTGATGGAGTTCGACCTCAACGGCGGCCCGCCTCGGGTGCTGCTGGAGAACGTGCCGTCACCCAATGCCATGGAGGTCGGGCCCGACGGCCTGCTGTATTTCCCGCTGATGGGCGCCAACGAGATCTGGCGCATTCATCCCGACAGCGGCGAGAAGGAAGTGGTGGCGACCGGCCTGGGTGTGCCCGATTCGGTCAAGTTCGGCGCCGACGGCTTCATCGTCTCGACGCAGGTGGCCAGCGGCCAGGTGCTGCGCATCGACCCCCGTACAGGCGCACAGACCGTACTGGCCCAGCTGACACCGGGTTTGGACAACTGCACCATCGCGGACGGGCGGCTGTTCGTCTCCAACTTCACCGGTGCGATCACCGAGATCCTGGCCGATGGCCAGACGCAGACCACACTCCCCGGCGCGCTGAACTGGCCGCTGGATCTGGCCGTCGGCGCCGACGGCCGCGTCTATGTCGCCGACGGCACCTACCTGTATGTGCTGACCTCCGACGGCTCGATGGACACCGTCGCCATGCTGTTCTCTCCCGGATACCCCGGCTTCCTGCGCGGGCTGGTCCCGTCGGCCCCCGGTGAGTTCGTCGTCACCACCTCGGGCGGGCAGATCACCAGGTACTGCCCCGGCGATCAGGAAAGCACTGTGCTGGCCGACGGTTTCGATCAGCTCTACGGCGTCGCGCTGACCGCGGATGCGGTGGTAGCCGTCGAACAGGGCACCGGCCGGGTACTGGCAGTAGACCGCACCGGCCAGGTCGCCGTGCTGGCCTCGGGCCTGACCGACGCGGTCGGCGTCACCGTCACCCGCGACGGCAGCATCCTGGTCGCCGAGGCCGGCCGGGTGGTCCGGGTCGCGGGTGGTCGCACCGAAACTGTGGTCGACGGCCTGCAGCGCCCGCAGGGCCTGCTGGCGGTGGGTGGCGAACTCTTCATCGTGGATGCGGGCGAAAAGACGGTCATCGCAGTCGATGTGGCCAGCGGCGCACGCACCACGATCGCCCACGGATTGCCGATCGGGTCCCCGCCCGGAGTGGAGCCCAAACCGCTCAAAGGGATGCCGCCGTTCTCCGGGCCGCAGGGCCCGTTCGCCGGGATCGCGGCCGGGCCGGACGGCACGCTGTATATCTCGGCCGACGGTGAGGGCAGCGTGCTCGCGCTGCGCCGGGACACAGCACCGTGACCGCAGAGGTCGG
>JBEVHL010000156.1:0-3338 GCA_040511255.1 Mycobacterium sp.
GTCGGGCTCGCCTTGGGGACTCAGGCAGGTCCCGCCCGCATCGAAGAAGTGGTGACCACCGCCGGATTCACCAGGTTCCGCCTGGCCGCACAGACACCGTTCAACAATGTCTTCGAGGTGCGCCCCTGAGCTCGTCAGACAGCCGATTGCATTGCGCTGGGCAATGCACCCTCACCCACCGAAGAGCAACCGGGTGAGCGCAGCGCGGTCCGGCTTGCCCTGTTCGGTGCGCGGAATCCGCTCTAGCACAACAGTTTTCACCGGCACCAGGTGTGCCCCGGCGGTGGTGCGCACGATATCCACCAGATCATCGACCACCACGGCGGGATCGACCACCAGTGCCAATCCGAACCCGTCGTCAGTCGGCACCGCCACCGCATAGCGGACACCGGGCAAGGCGCAGAACGCCTCCTGCAGATCGAGCGGTACTACCGGTCGGTCGCACACCTCCCGCAGATCCTCGCTGCGCCCCCGGATGTGGAGATAGCCCTGGGCGTCGAGTTCGCCGAGATCGCCGGTGGCGAACCAGCCGTCGTCGCCGAACCCCGACACCGGCGGGGCCACGCTGTACCCCTGCGCCTGAGCTGAACTGCGCACCTGCACCACGCCGTCGGCGATCCGGACCTGGACACCCGGCAGCGGAACGCCTGACGCACTGAGCAATTCGGGATGCGCCAGGCTGTAGTCGGGCGCGGCCAGTGCACTCACCATGCCGATCTCACTGGCCCCGTACGGGTTGACCAGGATGGCCCGGCCCAGCCTGGCCAGCAGTCGGGCTCGCAGGCTGGCTGCGGCGTCGGCGCCGATGTGGTTGATCGCCACCACCGTGGACAGGTCCGCGCTGTCCAGCGCGGCGGAATCGACTAGCTCGACCAGATGCGGTTCGACCAGCGTCATGTGGGTGATCCGGTGCCGGCCCAGGCTGCGCAGCACCTGATTGGCCTCAAACTGCCTGTGCAACAACACGGTTCCGCCGCCGATCAGCACGCCGTCGGCGATGATCTGGGCGATATAGGCCAGTGGGGTGACGATGAGTTGGCGTCGGCCCGGGGTCGCGCCGAGATCGGCCATCGTGGTGTACCCAGCCCAGTCCCGCCGACTGGCCTTGGACACCCCGGTGGTCCCGCCGGTGGCGACCAGAGCGCACACGTCGGTCGACTCGACGGGGGTGTGCGTCAGCGTGGGCGTGCCGACCTCGACCGTCAGCAGGTCGGTCGCGACACCGGCCACGTGGCCGACCGAGACGGTAGGCACCGTCGTCGGCCCGAACTCAGCCGTCTCCGGAAAGACGACCAGCAGGTCGGCGTCGATCCGCTGCAGAAAGACCGTCAACCGCTGCGGGGTGTTGGCATCGGGACAGTAGACGGTGACACCGCCGAGCAGGCCGGTGGCGTACCGCACGGCCAGGCCCTCGACGGTCGCCGGGGCGACGATGGCGACGACGCTGCCCTTCGTCATCCCGGTGCTGCGCCGGAGTGCCTCGGCAAGCCGGGCCGTCAATGCGATGAATTCCGCTGCGGTCCAATCATTTCCGTGGTCGGCGTCGACCAGGGCGATCCGGTGCGGATCGATGGCAAGCGTCCCGAACAGCTTCTCCAGATACGTCATCTCGTCAGCCCACCGCGGCGAGCAGCCGCCGGAACTCTCGGCGTTCCTGTGCGCTGAGGTTGGCCAGCACCCGCGCTTCGGCCGTCCGGACGCCGGCGTCGGTGCTCTTGAGCAACTGCGCGCCCGCCGGGGTGAGCGCAGTCGGTAGCGCCCGGCCGGACGGCACCGAGTCGGGCCGGGTGACCAGATCGCGGTCCTGCAGTCCGCGGATCACGATGTTCATCGCTTGGCGCGATACGTTGCTGTCGCGCGCCAGCTCAGCATTCGACAGACCCGGCGCGTGCGACAGCTTGCGCAGGCAGATGTACTGCGGGAACGACAGGTCCAGGGGTTCGAGGACGTCGGTGACGACTTCGGTGCGCAACGCGGCGAACACCCGGTTCAGCAGATAGCCGAGCGGTTGATCCTCAAGACTGACCATGTCAACTATCTTGACCCATATCAGTCAGGTTGATATACACGAGGTATGACTAATCCATCAGATGCGATGTTCGATTCCGCCTACCGCGGCGAGGCCGCCGAGATGGGCCTGGGCACCAAGCCCCCGTGGAGCATCGGCGAACCCCAGCCCGAGATCGCGGCGCTGATCGACGCGGGCAAGGTGCACGGCGACGTGCTGGACGCGGGCTGCGGTGAGGCCGCGACCGCGTTGGCCCTGGCCGAGCAGGGTTTCACCACCGTCGGGCTGGACCAGTCGTCGACCGCCATCGAACTGGCCCGCGCCGAAGCGGATCGGCGGGGCCTGACCAACACCAGCTTCGAGGTGGCCGATATCAGCGCCTTCACCGGCTACGACGGCCGGTTCGGCACCATCATCGACTCGACGCTGTTCCACTCGATGCCGGTCGAACTGCGCGACGGGTATCAACAGTCGATCGTGCGGGCCGCCGCGCCGGGGGCATCGTATTTCGTGCTGGTGTTCGACAAGACCTCGATGCCTGCCGGCCCGGCCCATCCCGTCACCGAAGACGAGCTGCGCGAGGCCGTCGGCAAGTACTGGGCGATCGACGAGATCCGGCCGGCCCGCATCCACGCCAATGTGGCCGAAAACTTCACCGGCTTCCGGGATTTCGCGGGTGTCGATATCCGCGACGAGGGCAACGGCCGGATGTCCGTGCCCGCCTGGCTGCTGACGGCACACCTGGCGTAAGCAGGTCCACCGCGATTGATTGAGCGCTCACGTCGCACATCTGGCCCAAACTTCGAGCGTGGGCGCTCACTCAACACCGCTCAGCATGCGATCGGCAGCATTGATCACGACGAGCGCGGGGTTAGATCGGGATCAGGCCGTGCTTGCGCTGCACACGCTGAATCTGCTTGTCCCGCAACAGGCGCATCGCACTGCGCAGATGCAGGCGGGTCTGGTGCGGTTCGATGACGGCGTCGATGTAGCCACGCTCGGCGGCGATGTACGGGATGGCCAGGTTGAGGTTGTAGCCCTCGATGAAGTCGGCCTTGATCTTCTGCACCTCGGGCGCGTTCGGATCGGGGAACCGCTTCACCAGTAGCTGCGCGGCACCGTCAGCACCGATCACCGCGATGCGGGCGGTCGGCCAGGCGAAGTTCATATCCGCGGTCAGCTGCTTGGAGCCCATCACGGCATACGCGCCGCCGTAGGACTTGCGGACGGTGATGGTCACCTTCGGCACGTCGGCCTCGACCACGGCGTACAGGAATCGCCCGCCGCGCTTGATGATTCCGCTCTTCTCCTGCTGCACGCCGGGCATGAA
>JBEVHL010000157.1:0-8924 GCA_040511255.1 Mycobacterium sp.
CCCGCGGCGGCGACCACCCAGCGGCTCTTGACTCCGGTGAGCCGGACCAGGCCGACGTTCTCGGAGAACGCGGTGTAGGGGAACGAGTTGAAGATGCCGCCGATGGTGGTGGCCACGCCGTCGGCGCGCAGCACGTTGCCGATGTCGGAGGCCTTGACCCGCTTGCCGACGATCTCGCCGGTGGCGATCGTCGATCCCGTCGACTCCACGGCCGTGATCAGCAGCACGATGATCATGGTGAGGCACGCGACGAAGTCGAACTTGGGCATGCCGAAGAGGAACGGCGGCGTGAAGCCGAAGGCCGCGGCCTCGCCCACCTTGTCGAAGTTCATGTCGCCCAGCGCGTACGCCACCGCGCAGCCGATGACCAGCCCTAGAAGGACGGCGATGGTGGCCAGGAACCCGCGGAACAGTCGCTGGATCCCGACGATGATCACGATGGTGCCCAGGGCGTAGAGGAACCAGCGGATGTTGGTGGGATCCGGCTGGTGGGTGCCTGGATTGGTGACGGCGTCCAGGGCGCCGACGGGCACCAGACACAGCCCGATGATGGTGATCAGGGTGCCGGTCACGACGGGCGGGAAGAACCGCAGCAGCTTGATGAAGATCGGGGCGATCAGGAACGTGAAGATGCCTGCGACGATCACCGCGCCGTAGACGTAGAGCAGGCTGGCAGCGCCGCCTCCGTTGGCCAGCCCGATCGCGATGATCGGGGATACGCCCGCGAACGTCACCCCCTGCAGCAGGGGTAGCCGCACGCCGATTTTCCAGATCCCGACGGCCTGGATGATCGAGGCTATGCCGCAAGTGAACAGGTCGGCAGTGATCAGCTTGACCAGGTCTTCTGGCGGCAGGTTGATCGCGCCGGCGATGATGATCGGCACCAGTACCGCGCCGGCGTAGAACGCCACCACGTGTTGGAAACCGTAGGTGGCGAGTTTCGCCACGGGCAGCACCTCGTCGACCGGGTGCACCCGCTTAGCGGTGGTGGCCTTCGCTGGGACAGGAGCCGGGGCTGACATTGTCCAAGAATCAGGCAGGACGACAATGTTCGCATGTCGAAACCGGTGCCCGAGGTCGGCGGCACTGCGGGCGTGCTGTTGGCGGCCGGTGCGGGCACCCGGTTCGGGATGCCGAAAGTGCTTGCGCAACAGGGGGAGTGGCTGAGAATTGCGGTCGGCGCCCTGTTCGGCGGCGGGTGTGACGAGGTGCTGGTGGTGCTGGGCGCCGCCGTCGTCGAGGTGCCCGCCCCAGCGCAGGCCGTACTCGCCGACGACTGGGCCGAGGGGATGAGTGCATCGCTGCGGGCCGGGCTGGCCGCAGCCGCGGGGGCGCGCCGGGTGGTGCTGCACCTGGTGGACACCCCCGATATCGGGCCTGATGTGGTGCGCCGGATGTTGGCAGTCGCCGACGGCAGCTCAGCCGGGCTGGTGCGGGCGTCCTACGGCGGCAGACCCGGACATCCGGTGGTCATCGCCGCGGTGCACTGGCCGGAGTTGTTGGCGTCGCTGCGCGGCGACCAGGGCGCCCGGCAATTCCTGTCCGAGCACGCCGCGGAGGTGGTGGTCATCGAATGCGGCGATCTGGCCAGCGGCGCGGATATCGATACCGGTTAGGTCTGCACCCGCAGGTTCAGCACTTCCGAGGCGTACCGGCGCACGGTGTCCTCTGCCATCGCAGCGGCGTCCTGGTGGCCCGGGCGGGCTCTGCTGTGCATGAAAGCCGTTGTCGGGTCCAACGTGATCTCGGCGAGCAGTTCTCCGGTGGACGGCTCGCAGACGGCCCAGGTGTAGCGGGTGTCGTCGGCCCAACCGTCGGCGGCGTCGTCGATGTAGTCCAGGTCGGTCTCACCGAGGTCGGCCAGTGCGGGCCGGTCGTCCACCCGGTCGTCGTAACGCAGTGCTCGCAGGTACCACTGACCGTTGTTGATTTCGACGGCTTCCATGGTGTCAGCGTCTCATGTCACCCGGTGGCGATGAACAACCCACCAGTGGGCCGGGCCTTCGTAAGCTAACGGTTGAGGCCTAGTCCTTGATCTCGGCGAGCACGGTGCCCTGAGTGACGGCGGCACCGGCTTCGACAGCCAGGCCGGTGATGGTGCCGTCTTTGTGCGCCGTCACCGGGTTCTCCATCTTCATGGCTTCCAGCACCACGATGAGGTCGCCGCTGGCCACCTGCTGACCCTCTTCGACGGCCACCTTGACCACAGTGCCCTGCATCGGCGCGGTCACGGCGTCACCGGAGGCGGCAGCGCCGCCATGGGCACCACGCTTACGCGGCTTGGGCTTCTTGCGGATCGCACCGGACGGGGCTGCGGCTCCGCCACCGCCGCCGATCGCCAGATCGCCGGGCAGTGACACCTCGAGCCGACGGCCGCCGACCTCGACGACCACCTTCTGCCGAGGCTGCGCGTCCTCTTCGTCGATGGGCTCGCCGCCGGTGAACGGTTCGACCGTGTTGTCCCACTCCGTCTCGATCCAGCGGGTGTGCACGGTGAATCCGTTCTCGTCACCGATGAACGCCGGGTCGGAGACCACCGCGCGGTGGAACGGGATGACGGTCGCCAGACCCTCGACGTTGAACTCGGCCAGGGCGCGCCGGGAACGGTCCAGCGCCTCTTCGCGGCTGGCGCCGCTGACGATCAGTTTGGCCAGCATCGAATCGAACTGACCGCCGATCACCGATCCGGTCTCGACGCCGGAATCCAGGCGGACGCCCGGGCCCGTCGGCGGCTCGAACTTGGTGACCGGCCCTGGTGCGGGCAGGAACCCGCGGCCGGCGTCCTCGCCGTTGATGCGGAACTCGAACGAATGGCCGCGGGGCGTCGGGTCTTCGGTGATGTCCAGTGCTTCGCCGTTGGCGATCCGGAACTGCTGCCGGACCAGGTCGATACCGGCGGTCTCCTCGGTGACCGGGTGCTCCACCTGCAGGCGGGTGTTGACCTCGAGGAAGGAGATCAGACCGTCCTGTCCGACGAGGTATTCGACCGTGCCCGCGCCGTAGTAGCCGGCCTCTTTACAGATGCGCTTGGCGGACTCGTGGATCTCTTTGCGCTGCGCGTCGGTCAGGAAGGGCGCGGGGGCCTCTTCGACGAGCTTCTGGAAGCGGCGCTGCAGCGAGCAGTCGCGGGTTCCTGCGACGACGACGTTGCCGTGCGTATCGGCGATCACCTGGGCCTCGACGTGGCGGGGCTTGTCCAGGTAGCGCTCGACGAAGCATTCACCACGACCGAACGCAGCGACGGCCTCGCGAGTGGCGGAGTCGAACAGCTCGGGGATCTCTTCGATGGTGCGGGCGACCTTCATGCCGCGACCACCGCCACCGAACGCGGCCTTGATCGCGATCGGCACGCCGTACTCCTGGGCGAAGGCCACGATCTCTTCGGCGTTCTTCACCGGCTCGGAGGTGCCGGGAACCAGCGGGGCTTGCGCCTTGGCGGCGATGTGGCGGGCGGTGACCTTGTCGCCGAGGTCGCGGATGGACTGCGGGCTGGGCCCGATCCAGATCAGTCCGGCGTCCAGGACGGCCTGCGCGAAATCGGCGTTCTCCGAGAGGAACCCGTAGCCGGGGTGGATCGCGTTGGCGCCGGACTTCGCGGCGGCGTCGAGGATCTTGTCGAACACCAGATACGACTCGGCCGAGGTCTGGCCGCCCAAGGCGAAGGCCTCGTCCGCGAGCCGGACGTGCAGGGCGTCAGCGTCGGGCTCGGCGTACACCGCAACGCTGGCCAGGCCGGCATCCTTGGCCGCGCGGATCACGCGAACCGCGATCTCGCCGCGGTTGGCGACAAGAACCTTCGAGATGCTCGAACTGGCATGACTAGGCACTGCGCCTCCTGATGGCATGTCTAAGAAATCACTTTAAGAAACTATCGGGGCAGTTTAAGCGTGACGGCTGTACCCCCGGCAAGGCGGTGTCGGTTACTGCCGGGTAGGTACGGTCAAACTGAGGAATCAGCGAGGGGCGCAGCGCCGCTGCGCCGCTTGCGAATCGACTCGCGCCGGGCTCGGACCGCCTGCGTGACGGCACCTTCCGGGCCATAGGGATGCCCGTACTGAAGCAACAGGGTGACCCGCAGTGTCCCCGGCGCCCAGGGCAACGTGGCGTGCAGCGCGCGGTAACCCCGGAACAGGTACGCATCACCGGGAACCAGTGGAACCGTGAACGCCGCCGGGTCGCCGTCGAAGCGTCGTCGCAGTCGGCGTCCGTAGATCTTGTTGTGCACGAACAGTCGCTCGGCTGCGCTGAGAGCCGCCGACCGCCGGTGGGGGCGATGGTCGGGAAAAATCGCCACGTGGCCCGATCCGTCGTCGGGGATGACGATCGGAACGAGCATCGTGACCGCGTTCGCGTCGTAGTGCCAGTCGAAGGGCGGCGAATCCAACCCTGAGCCGTCCAGGATGCGCAGAACCCGTTGCCGGTAACCGGCGTAACCCTGGGGGCCGTCAGGAAGCGAGGTCAGCGAATGCAGAAACGACTCGACGCCGCCGTCAGTGGCGAGATCGGCAATATTGGGGCATTCCCAGCGCGCGGGGTCGGGGTCGACCAGGCTGTGTTCCCCTGAGCCGTGCCGGGCGAGATAGCCCTCGACATCTCCGCGGGCCGCCGCCAGCCACTCGGGGGTGATCACCCCGTTCAAGCGAACAAGTCCAGTTCGATCGAGATCATCTCGAGTGTGGTTTTGGTGGTTCGCCAAATTGGCCGCAATCACGCTGTTTTTGCGCTGTTCACGCGTACCGGCCATTTGCTGAATGATAGTCCAACCACCTGTAACCTGGAACTTCATTTCACCGGAAGCTTCGCCACGGTACGAGGTATAGGTAGCTGGCAGCTTCGCGGCGCACTCACTGCGGGCCGGCAATTCACCTCAGGGTGCAATTACCGCGGTGTCCGACCGGCGCAGCAAACCCGGGGCACTGTTCTAGGAAAACCGATGCCGAATTATGAATTCGTGAGGCGTCGTTTGATCCGGGTCAGCATGGCCGACATGCCGCGAAGGCGCAGCGGGCTGATGAGCGCGGCCAGGCCGAGTTCGGAGTAGAAATCGTCCGGCACCGCCAGGATGTCGGCGACGGACTGGCCGTCGAGTCCGGTCGCCAGAATCGAGGCGAACCCGCGGGTGGTCGGCGCTTCGGCCGGCGCGCTGAAGTACAACCGGACATGATCCGGGTCGGTGGCGTCGACGTGCAGGAACAACGGCGACTGGCATTCCGGGACGGGCTCCATGGCCGCCTCATCGAGTTCGGCGGGAAGCGGCGGCAAGTCGTTGGCGAACTCGAGCAGCATGGTCAGCTTGTCCTGGCCCTGAACCTCGGCGAAGTCGGAAACCACTTCGGCGAGTGGTGCAGGCATGACCATCAGGACGGCAGATCCCCAGGTGCGTCGCCGGTCGCGATCGGCACGCGCACGGTGTTGCCCCATTCCGTCCAGGAGCCGTCGTAGTTCCGCACACCGGGGATGCCGAGAAGATGGGTGAGCACGAACCAGGTATGGCTGGACCGTTCGCCGATGCGGCAGTAGGCGATCACGGGCTTGTCCGGGGAATCGGTGACGAACTGGTACACCGCGTCGAGTTCGGCGCGGCTGCGGAACCGGCCGCTGTCCTCGGCGGCCTTGGCCCACGGCACCGACACCGCACTGGGGATGTGACCGCCGCGCAGCGCGCCTTCCTCGGGGTAGTCGGGCATGTGGGTGCGCTCGCCGGTGTACTCCAGCGGGGAGCGCACATCGATCAGCGTCTGGGTGCCAAGGGTGCTCAACACGTCGTCTTTGAACGCGCGGATGGGAGCGTCGTCACGCTCGACCACCGGGTAGCCGGTAGCGGCCTTGGCAGGCACGTCCAACGTGGTGTCGCGGCCGTCGGAGATCCACAGATCGCGCCCGCCGTTGAGCAGGCGGACGTCCTCGTGCCCGAACAGCGTGAACACCCACAGTGCGTAGGCAGCCCACCAGTTGCTCTTGTCGCCGTAGATGACGACGGTGTCGCTGCGCGAGATTCCTTTGCGGTTCATCAGGTCGGCGAACTGCTCGCCGTTGATGTAGTCGCGCACAGCCGGATCGTTGAGATCGGTGTGCCAGTCGATCTTCACCGCACCGGGGATGTGGCCGACGTCGTAAAGCAACACATCCTCGTTGGACTCGACGATGGCCAGCCCCTTGGTGCCGAGGTGGGCGGACAGCCAGTCAGCGGTCACCAGGCGTTCAGGGTGGGCGTAGGCCGCCAATGCGGGGCTGGGATCTGCGGAAAGAGGCACGAATGCGAGCCTACCGGTGACCGGGAAACTTCTAGGGTTCTCCGGCTGCCGGATTGCTCGCCCACACGTCGGCGATGGACAGCCCCGCACCGGCCAGAAGTGCACGCGTCACCGGCAGGCCCAGCCCGATCACCGTCGACGGATCGCCCTCGATCCGCTCGACGAACCAACCGCCGAGGCCGTCGAGAGTGAAGGATCCCGCAACGCCAAGTGGCTCGCCGCTGTCGAGGTAGGCGGCCAGCTCGTCAGGCGTGGGACGGGCGAAATGCACTGCGGTATAAGAAGTTCGAGTCTCAGAATGCACGACGTCGCCATCCTGCAAGCGCAGCAGGCAGTGCCCGGAATACAGCTCGCCGGACCGTCCCGCCATCACGACCCACTGCGCCCTGGCCGCGGCGGCGGTGCCGGGTTTCCCCCGCAGTGCGCCGTCGAGGTAGAGCATCGAATCACAGCCGATGACAACGCAATCCGCGGCGACATCGGAAGGAACCGCGCGTGCCACGTCGCCCGCTTTGGCCGCGGCCAGAGCCCCCACGATGTCGGCGGGAGGTGCTCCCACGTGCGCGGCGATGATCGCATCCTCGTCCACGCCGGAGACCAGTACCAACGGATCGACACCCGCGCCACGCAGCACCCGCAGCCGCCCCGTCGAGGCCGACCCGAGCACCAGCCGGGTCATCGGCGCATATGAGACCGCTCGAGCAGGGTGACGCGCTGCCAACTGGCGATGCCGTAGCGCAGCTTGTCCACCGGGTGGCCCCACGAGTTGAGTTCCTGCGGTCCCGGTTCGGGTGATCCGCCGCCCGCCGCGCTGAGCACAGCGACCAGTGCCGCCACCTCGTCGTCGGTGGGGGAGCCCTTGAGGATCTTGATCTCAGGAGGCGAGGGATCGACGGCTACGTCGATCGTCAGGTCCCGAGCATCGCTGACCTCGGTGATATCGACATCGTGATTCATGCGGGGTCCTTACAGGCGATCAGAGCGGGATATTGCCGTGCTTCTTGGGCGGCAACTGGACGACCTTGCGTTCGAGCAGCCGCAGCGAGGCGGCAATGTAGCCGCGGGTATGCGACGGCGGGATGACGGCGTCGAGGTAACCGCGTTCGGCCGCGATGTACGGGTTGACCAGCTTGTCCTCGTAGTCCTGCTGCAGTTCCAACCGCAGGGCGTCGACGTCCTCGCCGTTTTTGGCGGCTTCTTTGAGCTGGGAGCGGTAGACGAACCCGACGGCGCCCGACGCGCCCATCACGGCGATCTGAGCTGTCGGCCAGGCGACGTTGACATCGCAGCCCATGTCCTTGGAGCCCATCACGCAGTACGCACCGCCGTACGCCTTGCGGGTGATGACGGTGATCTTTGCGACGGTGGCCTCGCCGTAGGCGTACAGCAGCTTGGCGCCGCGCCGGATGATGCCGTTGTATTCCTGATCGGTGCCGGGCAGGAAGCCGGGGACGTCGACCAACATGATGATCGGGATGTTGAAGCAGTCGCAGGTCCGGACGAAGCGGGCCGCTTTCTCCGAGGCGTTGATGTCCAGGCAGCCGGCGAACTGCGTGGGCTGGTTGGCCACGATGCCTACCGGGCGGCCATCGACGCGGCCGAAGCCGATCAGGATGTTGGTCGCGTAGCCGGACTGGACCTCGAGGAACTCGTCGTCGTCGAGGATGCGGGTGATGACCTCGTGCATGTCGTATGGCTGATTGGGGGAGTCCGGAATCAGTGTGTCGAGCTCGACGTCTTCCTCGGTGAGGTTGTCCTCGATCGCGCCGGGGTGCGGCGGCGCCGGGTAGCGCGGCGGCTCGGCGGCGCTGTTCGGCGGCAGGAAGCTCAGCAGGTCGCGGACGTATTCGAAGGCGTCTTGCTCGCCGGACGCGACGTAATGGGCGGTACCGGACTTGGCCATGTGGGTGTGGGCACCACCCAACTCCTCCATGGTCACCTCTTCGCCGGTGACGGTCTTGATGACGTCGGGACCGGTGATGAACATCTGGCTGGTCTGGTCGACCATGATGACGAAGTCGGTGAGTGCAGGGGAGTAGACGTGGCCACCTGCGGCGGCGCCCATGATCAGGGAGATCTGCGGGATGACGCCGGAGGCGAGGATGTTGTTCCGGAAGATCTTGCTGTACAGGCCGAGCGACACCACACCCTCTTGGATGCGGGCACCTGCGCCGTCGTTGATGCCGATCAGGGGGCGGCCGGTCTTGATGGCGAGTTCCTGGACCTTGACGATCTTTTCGCCATACACCTCGCCGAGGCTGCCACCGAATACCGTGGCGTCCTGACTGAAGATGCAGACGTCGCGCCCGTCGATGGTGCCGTAGCCGGTGACGACGCCGTCGCCGAGCGGCTTGTTGGCCTCCAGGCCGAAGTTGGTGCTGCGGTGCCGCGCCAGCGCGTCGAGTTCGACGAACGAATCGTCGTCGAGCAGCGCATAGATGCGCTCGCGGGCGGTCAGCTTGCCTTTGGCGTGCACCTTTTCCACGGCGGCCTCGCCGACCGGGTGCAGCGTTTCTTCCGTCCGCTTCCGCAGATCGGTGAGCTTGCCCGCGGTGGTGTGGATATCGACCTCGTGATCGGCTTCAGCTTGTGAGGGATCCGTAACGCTCGTCATGGCTGTTGATGCTATCTAGTCCGCTGCTGCTGCTGGGCGCTGGCAGGGTCTGGACC
>JBEVHL010000158.1:0-9106 GCA_040511255.1 Mycobacterium sp.
GGCGGCAAAGGCATCCTGACCATTCAGTACGACCGTCGTCGTGGCAGTCTGGTCGGAGCGTTGATCGTTGACGATGACACGGAGTTGTACGCCATCACCTCCGGCGGCGGAGTCATTCGCACCAAGGCGAAGCAGGTTCGCAAGGCTGGGCGCCAGACCAAGGGTGTTCGGTTGATGAACCTCGGTGAGGGCGACACACTGTTGGCCATCGCGCGCAATGCCGAGGAAGACGACGCGGACGAGGTGTCCGGGTCCGAGACGGAGACTGAGCCCGATACCGAGACCGAGTCGGACGCATAGCGGCCCGACGGTGGTCACCGGCACGGAGCTGAATAAGGAGAAGTGGTGAGTTCACCGAACGAGCCCGGCCATGCCGGACCTGGTGACGGCGCGGGTAACGGGAATGGTTCACCTGACCGCTCCGCCCGGCCTGGCCCGGCGGGTCGGCTCTCCGATCCGGGACCGCCGACGTCGCGGATCTCCGAGTCTGGTGAGGTGCCACCCTGGCAGCGTGGTGCGGGCAGCCGCACCCAGCAGTCCGGTCCCCGGCCGCCGGTGGAGCCGCGGCCCGATCAGCGGCCCGTGCACTCCCCCGCACCGGAAGGCCGGCCCAACCGGTACATCGCCGGGACGGCAGCCCCGGGCGCGGCGCAAGCCACCTCGCCGACGGCTGAGTCCGACGCTCCCGCCCGCGGCGAGGCACCCCGCACCAAGGAGTACGCCAGCGAGCTGCCAGACCTGTCCGGTCCGGTGCCCCGTCCGGTGACACAGCGCAGGAACGCACCGGAACGCACCGATCCGACGCCATCCGGAGCCAACCGGCCCGCGAGCAGTGGCCGCGTCCAGGTCGCCGGCCGGACCAAGACCGGTCCGGTGCGCGCCACGATGCAGATCCGTCGGGTCGACCCGTGGAGCGCGCTGAAGGTGTCCCTGCTGCTGTCGATCGCCCTGTTCTTCGTGTGGATGATCGCGGTGGCGTTCCTGTACCTCGTGCTTGGTGGCATGGGCGTCTGGAGCAAGCTGAACAGCAATGTCGGCGACCTGCTGACCAGCAGCGGCGGCAGCGGCGGCGAGTTGGTCTCCAGCGGCACGATCTTCGGTGGGGCCCTGCTCATCGGCCTGGTGAACATCGTGTTGCTGACTGCGATGGCCACCATCGGCGCCTTCATCTACAACCTGACCACCGACATTGTCGGGGGGGTAGAGGTCACGCTGGCCGATCGGGATTGAGGCCCGGCCCCAACGAATTTGGGTGCCTGGCCTCGGGTGCGGTAATCTCGCTCCTCGGTCGTGCGCAAGTTACGGGCCTATAGCTCAGGTGGTTAGAGCGCTTCGCTGATAACGAAGAGGTCGGAGGTTCGAGTCCTCCTAGGCCCACTGGAAGTCGGTGGCGGTCCGGCACGGACCAGGAAGGTAGAGCGTTCCGTGAAACGGTTGCTCGCAATCCTGCTGCTTCTGGCAGCCGGCGCGGCGGTGTTGCGGTCGCGGCAGCGTGTCGAGGTCTGGCACGTCGCAGCCGATCTACCCGTCGACCAGCCCGCTTAGCGGGTAGGGGGCCTTAGCTCAGTTGGTAGAGCGCTGCCTTTGCAAGGCAGATGTCAGGAGTTCGAATCTCCTAGGCTCCACAAGCACGTTCAGCACTCCACGACGTTCAGCGCCAGCCCGCCCAGCGACGTCTCCTTGTACTTGTCCTGCATATCCGCGCCGGTCTCCCGCATCGTCTTGATCGCGGTGTCCAGGCTGACGTGATGGACCCCGTCGCCGCGCAGCGCCAGCCGTGCCGCCGTGATGGCCTTGATCGACGCCACCGCGTTGCGTTCGATGCACGGGATCTGCACCAGGCCGCCGACCGGGTCACATGTCAGGCCCAGGTTGTGCTCGATGCCGATCTCCGCGGCGTTCTCGATCTGGGCGGGCGTGCCGCCCATCACCGCCGCGAGGCCCGCCGCTGCCATCGAGCAGGCCGAGCCCACCTCACCCTGGCAGCCGACCTCGGCGCCGGAGATCGACGCGTTGGCTTTGAACAGCACGCCGATCGCGCCCGCGGTCAGCAGGAATTCGACGATGCCGTCGTCGTCGGCGCCGGGCAGGAACCGCGCGTAGTAGTGCAGCACCGCGGGGATGACGCCCGCCGCCCCGTTGGTCGGTGCGGTCACCACCCGGCCACCGGCGGCGTTCTCCTCATTGACGGCCAGCGCGTGGACGGTCACCCAGTCCATCGCGAACATCGGATCGGTCGAATCCAGCGCAGCCGCCAGCAAACTCGCCCGACGGCGCACCCGCAAGACTCCCGGCAGCACGCCCGGGGTGTTCAGTCCGGTGGTCACGCACTGTTGCATCACCGCCCAGATCCGCAACAGGCCGTCGCGCACCTCCTGCGGTGAGCCCGGTTCGTTGCGCAGCATCAACTCGGCGATGCTGATGCCATGGTGTTCGGCCAGGGCCACCAGCTCGGCGGCACTACCGAACGGGTACCGCAGGGGACGGTCCTCGTGACCGGACTCCCCCGCCTCGTCCTCGTCGACGACAAACCCGCCCCCGACCGAGAAATACGTGCGCTCCGCGAGCACCTCTCCCCCGGCGCCGATGGCTGCGAACAACATGCCATTGCTGTGAAAAGCCAAGGTGCGCAACGTCAATACGATGTCGGCGGCGATATCGAAGGCCACCTCCGGGCCGGCGGCCAGCTGCAACCGGCCGCTGTCGCGGATGGCCGCCACCCGCGCCCGCCCCGCAGGCGGGTCCATGGACTCCGGCGCGTTGCCTTCCAGCCCGAGCACCACGGCGTCGACGGTGCCGTGGCCCTGGCCGGTGGCGCCCAGCGAGCCGAACAGCTCCACCCGGATACCTGCGGCCCGGTCCAGCACGCCCGCATCGGCCAGATGGGCGACGAAACGCGCTGCCGCGCGCATCGGTCCCACGGTGTGTGAACTCGACGGACCGATGCCGACGGAGAACAGCTCGAAGACGCCGACAGCCATCGGAGTCAGCTAACCCATCAAGGCTTGGGGTCGACTTGCACGCTGGGCGGCAACGTCGAGGGCGGCTGCGGCCGAGCGGACCGGCGGATCACTGAAAACGCCACCGCGCCACCGACGACGACCGTCCCGACCGCCGCGGCCACCAACCACGGCCGTCGGCTCCGACGCGACCTGGCGTCCTGCAGCGCCTGTGGCAGCCCGGTGACGACGTCTCCGGCGGCGGCGAGTTCGCGTGCGATGGTTTCCTGCGCGGCGACGAGTTCACGGCTGACGGTGTCCTGGGCGGCTGCCAGCTCGCGACGGAGCTGACTGTGCCGGTAGGCGCGCCGGAGCCCGCCCACGGTCGCTGCGGCGGACTGCGCGCCGATACCGAGCGCACCCCGGGTGACGTCGACGGGCCCCACGGTGGAATAGGTCAGCCCGCGGGCCAATCGCTGCCTCGAGGACAGCCGGGTATCGGTCTTGGAACTCATGTGATCAGACTGCCATCCCCGCCGCCGTTTCGCGGTCAATAGGTGCCACGATGATGGGCCCGCAGAACCGCCGGCGGCGGCAGTGGCAGACTGTGTTGCCGTGACTACGAGCCCCATCCAGACCGCTACCGCCACCTTGCACACCAACCACGGTGACATCAAGATCGCGCTCTTCGGAAACCATGCACCCAAGACCGTCGCCAACTTCGTCGGGCTGGCCCAGGGCACGAAGGAGTACTCGACCGAGAACGCGTCGGGCAGCACCTCCGGCCCCTTCTACGACGGCGCGGTCTTCCACCGCGTCATCGAGGGCTTCATGCTCCAGGGCGGTGACCCCACCGGCACCGGCCGCGGCGGACCCGGCTACAAATTCGCCGACGAGTTCCACCCCGAGCTGCAGTTCGACAAGCCCTACCTGCTGGCGATGGCCAACGCCGGACCGGGCACCAACGGATCGCAGTTCTTCATCACGGTCGGCAAGACGCCGCACCTGAACCGCAAGCACACCATCTTCGGTGAGGTCGTCGATCCCGAGTCGCAGAAGGTCGTCGACGCCATCGGCGCCATCGCCACCGACCGCCAGGACCGTCCGACCGAGCCGGTCGTGATCGAATCGGTCACCATTTCCTGACGCTGCGTCGGACCCGGAAGCGAGATTGCACGCAAGGCTGTCGGTTCCGCGGATGAACGACCCTCTACGCAATCTCGGCACGCAAGCGTCGAGGTTGCGTCCAGGGTCGTGCCGCGGCAGGTAGTTATCCGGCGTAGCCCGCTGCAGTGAGGGCATCGAGCACCTGCAGCGGATCGGCACCGAGATCCCACCGGGTGAACACCCGCAGGTGGTCGTCAGTGGTGTCTATCTCCAGTAATCGCACCTTCCGGCCGATGCGCCGGAACTCCGTGATGCGGATGATGGCGATGTCCGGCTGCTGCAGTGTGACCGTGCGCAACCAACTGCGGACCACCAATCCGCGGTCGGTGATAGCCAGCTTGGGTCTGGCCCGCCACGAGAAGATTGCGAACACAAACAACCCCACCGCGGCAACGCCGATGAGAATGCGACCGGGCGCGTCTGTGACTAGCGTCACAGCGCCGGTCCCTAGCAAAATGCCGGCTATCCCCAGGCCGAAAATGCCGACGGGTCGAGGGCCCCACTCAGTTTGCTGGAGCTGATCCATAGGTACTCTTACCATTGCAGATGGAGTTATCCACAGGCGCTATCCCCAATGGGGATGAATCACACGCGTGTGATTGGACGGCATGCCGGGGTCGGCTCAGCGAGCCGCGCAGACACGGATTGCATCCAAACCGCGCAACGACAAAGTCACCGCCACCGCATCGTGAGCAAAAGCCCGGTGATCATGAAGCCGAACGCGATCGCGTAGTTCCACGGGCCCAGATCGGCCAGCCACGGCAGCGACGACGACGCGAGTTGGAAGACCAGCAGCCATGCCAGTCCGATCAACATCAGGCCGACGAACAGCGCCACGAACCACACACTGGACGGTCCCGCCTTCACCTTGACCGGGGTGCGGCTGACCTGGTTGACGGTGAAGTCGTTCTTCTTGCGAACCTTGGACTTGGGCATGGTTACCTTCGGGGCAGTCGAGCTGATGCGACGATGGGTGGATACGGCCGTACCGAGACTATCGCAGCGCGGCCGTTACCTGAGAATTCCAGGAAGGACACCGGATGGTGCGGATACCCGACTGGAGGCCGAGCACCGGCCGCGCCGGCTGGCGGTACGGCGTGCCGGTGGTCTGTGTGCTCGCCGGACTGCTGCTGGCCGCCACCCACGGAGTGTCCGGCGGCGGCGAGATCCGCCGCAGCGACTCCCCCCGCCTGGTCGACCTGGTCCGCGAGGCGCAACAGTCCGTGGACCGGCTCAGCGCCCAACGCGACGCCCTTGCCACCCAGGTCGACTCCACCCATGGCCGGTCCACCGACACCGCGCTGGCGGCCATGCTGGCCAGGTCGGCGCAACTCGCCGGCGACGCGGGCCTGGACCCAGTGCACGGACCCGGGCTCACCGTGACGCTGACCGACGCCCAGCGCGACGCCAACGGCCGGTTCCCCCGCGACGCCACACCGGATGACCTGGTGGTGCATCAGCAGGACATCGAGGCGGTACTCAACGCGCTGTGGAGCGCCGGCGCCGAGGCCATCCAGATGCAGGACCAACGCATCATCGCCACGTCGGCCCCGCGGTGTGTCGGCAACACCCTGCTGCTCAACGGGCGTACCTACAGCCCGCCGTACACGGTCACCGCGATCGGCGACGTCTCGGCGATGCGGGCCGCGCTGGGCGAGGCTCCCCTGGTGACGTTGTACAAGCAGTACGTGGTGCGGTTCGGTCTGGGCTACACCGAGGAGGCGCATGACGACGTCGAGGTCGTCGGGCACACCGAGCCGGTGCGGATGCAGTTCGCCCAGCCTGCGGGCCCCATCGGTTACTGAGCGACCGCGCCACGCCGGTAACCTGTGACGATGCGTGTTCTGGTCGTCGACAACTACGACAGCTTCGTGTTCAACCTGGTCCAGTACCTGGGTCAGCTGGGTGTGGTGGCCGAGGTCTGGCGCAACGACGACGACCGGCTGGGTTCCGACGCGCAGATCGCCCAGGTGGCCGAGGACTTTGACGGCGTGCTGCTGAGCCCGGGCCCCGGCACACCGGAACGGGCCGGCGCGTCCATTCCGCTGGTGCGGGCCTGCGCGGAGGCGGGCACGTCGCTGTTGGGCGTGTGCCTGGGGCACCAGGCGATCGGCGTCGCCTTCGGAGGCACCGTCGACCGCGCCCCGGAGTTGTTGCACGGCAAGACCAGCACCGTGTACCACCGCAATATCGGTGTGCTGCAAGGACTTCCGGATCCGTTCACGGCGACGCGCTACCACTCGCTGACCATCCTGCCGGAGACCGTGCCGACCGATCTCGAGGTCACCGCGGAGACCCGCGGCGGGGTCATCATGGGCGTGCGGCACCGGGAACTACCGATCCACGGCGTGCAGTTCCACCCGGAGTCCATCCTCACCGAGGGCGGCCACCGGATGCTGGCCAACTGGCTCGGCGACGCCGGTGAGGCGCCCGCGGAGACGCTGGTGCACCGCTTGGAAACCGAAGTCGCCGACGCGGTGCGCGCAGCTACGACGCGAAGTTCAGCGTGATCGAACTGCTGAAGTTGACTCCGGCGCCCGGCTGCGGGGACTGAGTCACCACCGCGTTCGACTTCTGGCCGCTGTTGTCCACGTTCGGCCCCTTGATCAATCCACCCGTCCAGCCCAGCTGGCGCAGGTAGGGCTCGGCGTCCACCCAGAACTGGCCCTGCAGGTTCGGCATCTCGAACTGGTTGCCCAGCGACACCTGGACCTGGATCGCCGTGTCTACCGGAACCTCTTGGTTGGCAGGCGGATTGGTGCCGAGAATCCGGCCGGCCGGCTGGGTGCTGTCGGTGGGGACCTCGATGGGCGGGTCGGTGAATCCGGACGCGGCAAGGATCTGCTTGCACACGTCGACGGTCTGCCCGATGCAACTGGGCACCAACTTGTTGCCCGGACCGGTCCCGACGGCGATCGTGATCTCATTGGTGATGGCCGACAGTGAATTGGCCGATGGACTGGTGCCCAACACCTTGTCCACCATCTCCTGCGTCGACGGCGAGTCGGAGCGCATGAACCGGGTGAACTCGGCCTCTTTGAGTCTCTGCACGCACTGGGCGTAGGTCATATTCGCGCAGTCAGGCACCTGTCGCTGCTCGGGACCGGTGGACACATTGAGCGTGATTTGGTCACCCGCGTCCACCGAAGAACTCGCTGCCGGCGCGGTGTCGATGACGTTCCCCGGTGGAACCGTCGAATTGGGAGTCCCGTTCGTGGCGACTTTGAAACCACGGTTCTGCAGCGTGGCGGTGGCATCGGCAACCGGTTGCCCAGCGACGTCGGGCACCTGGATCTTGCGGGTGTCCCCGCCGACGAAATTGATCGCCAGCGTCACCACGACGGTCAGGACGGCCAGCACCGCGACCGCGATCACCCACCGTGCGATCCCGCCGCCGGTGCGACGGTCGTGTTCGACCAGATGCGCCTTCTGCCGGGGGATCTGCTCGGTGGAGTCCGGGCCACCTTTCGACGGCGCAGGCGCGGCGGCCAGCAGCGAGCTGCGGTCGGCCTCGGTCAGCACCTTGGGCGCCTCCGGAGCCTCACCGTTGTGCACGCGGACCAGGTCGGCGCGCATCTCCGCGGCGGTCTGATAGCGGTTCTCCGGGTTCTTCGTCAACGCCTTGAGGACGACGGCATCGAGTTCGGGGGAGATGCCTTCGTGGCGCTGCGAGGGTGCCACCGGATCTTCGCGGACGTGTTGATAGGCCACCGCGACGGGCGAGTCACCGACGAAAGGTGGTTCGCCGGTGAGCATTTCGTACAGCACGCAGCCCAGTGAATAGACGTCGGACCTGGCGTCGACCGGGTTGCCGCTGGCCTGCTCGGGCGACAGGTACTGCGCGGTGCCGATCACCGCGGCGGTCTGCGTGACACTGCTGGTGTCGGCTAGCGCACGGGCGATGCCGAAGTCCATCACCTTCACCGCGCCGGTCTTGCTGATCATGATGTTGGCGGGTTTGACGTCGCGATGGATGATGCCGTGGTTATGGCTGAAGTTCAGTGCCTGGCACGCATCGGCGATCACCTCGATGGCCCGCTTGGTGGGCATCGGACCGTCGTTGTGAACGATGTCGCGCAGCGTGACGCCGTCGACGTACTCCATCACGATGTACGGCAGGGGACCGGCGGGAGTGTCGGCCTCACCGGTGTCGTAGACCGCGACGATCGCCGGATGGTTCAGTGCGGCGGCGTTCTGCGCCTCCCGGCGGAACCGGAGATAGAAGCTGGGATCGCGGGCCAGGTCGGCACGCAACACCTTGACCGCGACGTCCCGGTGCAGCCGGGTGTCCCTGGCCAGGTGCACCTCGGACATGCCGCCGAAGCCGAGGATCTCGCCGATCTCGTAGCGATCAGACAGGTGTTGAGGGGTGGTCATCTCGATATCTCGTCGTACACGGGCGGCGCAGCGTGCTGCGGTAGCCGGATCTGGAACAGGGCCTGCCCCGTCTGCAGTCCAGGATTACCGGTCACCTGGTGTTCCGTCCAATTCGACGGCGCAGCCGGAGGTGGTTCGGTGCCGCTCGGTGTCACCGTGTCGGTGACGGTGGGCGGATTGGGCGTCACCTCGGCGTCCTTGCGGGCGTTGACGACGATCAGCACCGCGATGACGATGGCCAGCGCGCCCAGCACGCCGGCGGCCCACAGCAGCGCCCGCTGACCTGAAGAGAACGTCCGACGCGGCGGTGGTGGACGGTGGCTGCCTGTGGTCGGTCGCGGCCGCATGTTGGTGGCCGGACCGCGCACCTCGACAGGGCGTGACTGGGGGCCGGCCGCCGACGGGATGTTGGCCGGAGCGGCCCGCCCGATGGTGGGTGCCTGGTTGGGCCGCGGAGGCCGGCGTCCGGCGCGCACCGCGGCGACGGCGTCGGCGAACGGGCCACCACTGCGATACCGCATCCCCGGGTTCTTCACCAACGTGATCTCGATGAGTTCACGCACATTGGGCGGCAGGTCTGCGGGCAGCGGAGCCGGTGTCTCCTTGATGTGCTTCATCGCGAC
>JBEVHL010000159.1:0-8380 GCA_040511255.1 Mycobacterium sp.
GTTCGGCGTCGCCGACCGCGGGCCTGGCCTTCAGCAGCGCCTGGAACTCCCAGGTCTTGGCCCAGCGCTCGTAGTAGGCGATGTGCGATTCCAGCGTCCGGACCAGTTGGCCCTGTTTACCTTCGGGCCGCAGGGCGGCGTCCACCTCGAAGAAGGTTTCCGACGCCAGCCGCATCATCTCGCCGGCTACCCGGGTGGTCACCGAGTCGGCGTTCTCCCCGACGAAGATGACGTCGACGTCGCTGACGTAGTTCAGTTCGCGGGCGCCGCTCTTGCCCATCGCGATGACCGCCAGCCGCGGGGCCGGGGTGTCCTTCTTGCACACCGTGGCGACGGCCACCTGCAGCGCGGCGTCCAGGGCCGCGTCGGCCAGATCCGCGAGGTGGCTGCCAACGGTGGCGAACGGCAGGACGGGTTCGTTCTCCACCGTCGGTGCGACGTCGAGCGCAGCCAGCACCAGCAGCCGGTCGCGGTAGAGCTTTTGCAACGCCGGACCCACTGTCGCCCTGGGCGTTTCGGCGGCCAGCTCGGTGAAGATCCGGCGCAGTTCGCTCGCCGACGGCAACACCAGCTGACCCTGCAGCAAGTGCCACGACTGCGGATGGGCCACCAGGTGATCCCCCAGGGCCAGCGACGAACCGAGCACCGCGAACAGCCGGCCGCGCAGGCAGCGGTCTTTCAGCAGTACGGAATTGAGCTCATCCCACTCGTCGCCCGAGGCGTCGGCCAGGCGGACCATCGCGCGCAGCGCAGCATCGGCATCGGGCGCGCGGGACAGCGACCACAGCAGCTCGACGTGCGCATCGGTAGTCCAGCCGAGCCGCGTCAGATCGGCGCGCGCGGGAGGTTCGACCAGTCCGAGCCGCCCTACGCTGGGCAGCGTGGGACGCTGCGTCGCAGGTTTAGGCACTGTTAAACGGTAACGCACCGACGAGGCGGTTTGGGACACGCCGCAGCAGCGCTTTTACAGCGACAGATACGTCTTCAGCTCGAACGGGGTGACCTCGCTGCGGTAGTTCTCCCACTCGGCGCGCTTGTTGCGCAGGAAGAACTCGAAGACGTGTTCGCCGAGGGCTTCCGCGACCAGTTCGGAGCTTTCCATCTCGGTCAGCGCCATCCCCAGGCTGGACGGCAGTTCGCGGTAGCCCATGGCGCGGCGCTCTTCGGGCGTCAGGCTCCAGACGTTGTCCTCGGCCTGCGGTCCCAGCGCGTAGCCCTTTTCGACACCGCGCAGGCCGGCGGCGAGCAGCACCGCGAAGGTCAGGTACGGGTTGCATGCCGAGTCCGGGCTGCGCACCTCGATGCGGCGGGATGACGATTTACGCGGCGTGTACATCGGCACGCGCACCAACGCCGACCGGTTGGCCGCGCCCCATGACGCGGCGGTCGGCGCCTCGCCACCCTGCACCAGCCGCTTGTAGGAGTTCACCCACTGGTTGGTGACGGCGCTGATCTCGCTGGCGTGCTCCAGGATGCCCGCGATGAAGGACTTCCCGATATCGGAGAGCTGCAGCGGGTCATCGGGGCTGTGGAACGCGTTGGACTCGCCCTCGAACAGGCTCATGTGGGTGTGCATCGCCGAGCCCGGGTACTGGGTGAACGGCTTGGGCATGAACGACGCCCGCACGCCCTCCTTGAGCGCGACCTCCTTGACGAGGTAGCGGAAGGTCATCACGTTGTCGGCCATCGACAGCGCGTCGGCGTACCGCAGGTCGATCTCCTGCTGTCCGGGCGCGCCCTCGTGATGGCTGAACTCCACCGAGATGCCCATGGACTCCAGGGCATCGATGGCGTGGCGGCGGAAGTTGGGCGCCGAATCGTGCACGGCCTGGTCGAAGTAGCCGCCGTTGTCGGCGGGCACCGGCGACGAGCCGTCGAACGGGCCGGGTTCCAGCAGGAAGAATTCGATCTCGGGGTGCACGTAGCAGGAGAAACCCAGATCGCTGGCCTTGGCCAGCTGCCGGCGCAGCACGTGCCGGGAGTCGGCCCAGGACGGCGATCCGTCAGGCATGGTGATGTCGCAGAACATCCGCGCGGAGTGGTGATCGCCGCCGCTGGTGATCCACGGAAGCACCTGGAAGGTGGACGGATCTGGCCGCGCGACGGTGTCGGATTCGGAGACGCGGGCGAAGCCCTCGATGGAGGAACCGTCGAAGCCGATGCCCTCCTCGAACGCGCCTTCCAGTTCGGCCGGAGCGATCGCGACGGACTTGAGGTATCCGAGCACATCGGTGAACCACAACCGGACGAAGCGGATGTCCCGTTCCTCCAGCGTGCGGAGCACAAACTCCTTCTGACGATCCATGACCGCGAGCGTATGCACCGGCTGTTAATTCTGTGTTACGGGACTGGATCTACTGGCAGAGCAAGTTCGCCGGCGGTGGCGTCAGATCGACGAAATACCGCACCACGGCGGTGTCGACGCACTGGTATCCGTTGAACACCGCGGTGTGCTGAGTGCCTTCGAACGTGATCAGCGGGGCGCCCAGCTGCTGGGCCAGGTTCACCCCGGCCTGATACGGCGTGGCCGGGTCATGGGTGGTGGAGACGACGACGACTTTGCCGGGAGCCACCGGCGCGGCGGGCTGCGGGATCGAGGTCGCGGGCACCGGCCAGAACGCGCAGATATCGCGCGGGGCGAACCCGGTGAACTGCCCGTACGCCAGAAAGGGCGCCACCTGACGGGCCTGGAGATCGGCGGCGACCCAGGTCGCCGAATCCGTCGGGGACGGCGCGTCGACGCAGCGCACCGCGTTGAAGGCGTCCTGCAGGTTGCGGTAGTGCCCGTCGGGTCCGCGGCCCTGATACTCGTCGGCCAGGATCAGCAGGTCCGTCGCGTCAGTGCCGCGTTGCAGGCCGAGCAGCCCGCTGGTGAGGTACTTCCAGTACTGCCTGGAATACAGCGCGTTGACCGTACCGGTGATGGCGTCGCTGTAGGACAGCCCGCGCGGATCGGTCGTCGGGCCGGGTGTGCTCACCAGCGGGTCGACCAGTTGGTGGTAGCGGTCCACCCAGCCCGCGGGATCCTGCCCAAGTGGGCAGCCCGCCGACTGCGCACAGTCGGCGGCGTAGTCGTTGAACGCCGTCTGGAACGCCGCCATCTGGCGAATGTTCTTCTCGACGGGTCCGATGCTGGGATCGATGGCGCCGTCGAGCACCATCGCCCTGACGTGCTCGCCGAACTGCTCGACGTAGGCGGTGCCGAGTTCGGTTCCGTAACTGAAGCCGAGATAGTTGATCTGCTCGTCGCCGATGACCTGCCGAACGGTGTCCAGATCGCGGGCGGCTTCCGCGGTGCCGACGCCGGCCAGGAACGGCTGACCCATCCGCTGCGCACACTGCCCGACGAACTGCTGATAGAGCGCCTCGATGTGGGCCACACCGGCCGGGCTGTAATCAGCCATCGGTTCGCGTCGCCAGGCGTCGAACTCCGCATCGGAGCGGCAGCGGAGCTGCGGCGTGGAGTGCCCGACGCCGCGCGGGTCGAAGCCGACCAGGTCGAAGTGTTCGGTGATCTCGGTGCCTGCCAGCGCGGCGCCCATGCCCGCGACGCTGTCCACCGCGGAGGCGCCGGGACCGCCCGGGTTGATGAACAGCGAACCGATCCGCACACCCGTCGCCGGGATCCGGATCACCGCCAGGTCGGCCAGCGCCGGACCTCCCCCGACTGCGCCGACCGGCACGGTCGTGCACAGCGCCGTCGGGACCGCGGCACTGTCCTGCAGATCTGTGCAGGTGCCCCAGTTCTGTTGCGTCCCAGTGCGATCGGTGCCGGCTTCAGGAGTGGCCGAGGCAGCGGGCACCGGCACTGCGATCACCAGCAAGCAGGCCAGCAGCGCAGAGCCCAGGGGTCTGGTGCGCCGCATGCGCCAATGTTCGCACGCCCTCGGGCGTTCTGAACCACCAGGAGATAACGCTCACGTCTCAGTACGGCCAGGTGCGCGTTATGGCGTGCTCAGCACTTCGCGTCGGGCGGCGGAATCGTGCCCTGGAGCAGATACTCCGCGGCGTAGTCGTCGACGCACGAATCGCCCTGGAACACCACGGTGTGCTGCGTGCCCTGGTAGGTCAGCAGGCCGCCCTTGAGTTCCTTGGCCAGCTCCACCCCGGCCTGATACGGCGTGGCCGGGTCGCCGGTGGTCGAGACCACCAGGGTCGGCGGCAGATCCTGCGCAGAGATCGAGTGCGGCTCACTGGTCGGCGGCACCGGCCAGAACGCACACGTCGGCATGGGCGCCAGGCCGGTGAACGACCCGTAGCTCATGAAGGGCGCGACTTCGCGCATCCGGCGGTCCTCGTCGACCACCTTGGCCGGATCGGTCAGCGGCGGCTGGTCGACGCAACTCACCGACGCCCGCACGTCGGTGGCATTGGTGTAGTGCCCCTGGGAATCACGGCGCATGTACATATCGGCCAGCGCGAGCATGGTGTCGCCGCGGCCCTGCTTGAGTTCCGACAGCCCGTCGGCCAGGTGGTTCCACAGGCTCGGCGAGTAGAGCGCCATGATCGTGCCGACGATCGCGTCGCTGTAGGACAGGCCGCGCGGGTCCTTGGTGGGCGCCGACTTGGTGCCCAGCGGCTGCACCATGTCCAGGAACACGTCGACGGCTTTCGCCGGGTCGGTGCCCAACGGGCACCGAGCCGCATCCTTGGCGCAGTCCGCCGCGAAATCGTCGAACGCGTCCTGGAAGGCCTTGGCCTGCTTGATGTCTTCCTCGACCGGATCCGCATTCGGGTCGACGGCGCCGTCGAGGATCATCGCGCGCACGTTCTGCGGGAACTGTTCGGCGTAGGCCGAGCCGATCCTGGTGCCGTAGGAGTAGCCGAGGTAGGTCAGCTTGTCGTCACCGAGCGCGGCCCTGATGGCGTCCAGATCCTTGACCACGCTGGCGGTTCCGACGTTGGCCAGGAATTCCTTGCCCATCTTGTCCACGCAGCGCTGGACGAACTCTTGGGTCTCCTTGTTGATGTGCGCGACGCCCTCGGGGGTGTATTCCACCTGAGGTTCGGCCCGTAGCCGGTCGTTGTCCTGATCGGAGTTGCACCACAGCGCCGGGCTGGACGAGCCCACGCCGCGCGGATCGAAGCCGACCAGGTCGAACCGTTGCCGAATCTCCGGCGGTAGTGCGGTGACCTGGTTGATCGCCGCCTCGATGCCCGATTCGCCGGGGCCACCGGGATTGATCACCAGCGAGCCGATCTTGTCGCCGGTGGCCGGGAACTTGATCATGGCGATATCGGTGAGGTCGCCGTCGGGCTTGCTGTAGTCGACGGGCACCGCGATCGCTCCGCATTCGGTTCCCGACGGCAGCCGTGACTCGGCCCCACTTTGGAAGCGGCACGGCTCCCACGCCACCGGGTCGCCGACACGCTGTCCGGCGATCAGAGCGTGGCCGTCGACGACGCGGCTGCAGCCGGACAACGCCAGCACCGCTACGACCACTCCGATCAGTGCGGTGCGCAGGCGGGAGGGTCGGCGAAGCAGGCTCATGGCAACACATGCTGCCATGAGCCGGCGCGGAATCCTCGAAGCCCTGGTGGGCGCGTGTTTTCTCAGCCAGTCGTCGCGCTACTTCGCCGCGGCGAGCAACTCCTCCATTCCGACGGCGAAGTCGTCAGCCATATCCCACAGATCGGGCAGCAACTCTGGGCAGGAGATCAAACCGACGTCCAATTTCCCGTTCAGCGACATCACGGTGATGTTCAGACCCGAGCCGTGGAAGATCGGGCCAAGCGGATACATGGCCTTCACTTCGGCCCCCAGGAAGTACAGCGGAATCTGTGGACCCGGCACATTGGAGACCACCAGGTTATGGATCGGCCGGGCCTCGGTCAGGTTGGTCCTGGCGTAGAGCCGCATGGCCACCCCGAACACCGCCGGGGCGGCGAACTGGGACCAATCCTGCAGCAGTGTCGCGGCGATCGCCGAACTGTGTTCTTTGGCAACCGAACTGGCCCCCGCGATGGCCTTGATGCGTTCGACCGGATCGGCGATGTCGGTCTCCAGGCTGGAGAACATCCCGGACACCTTGTTGCGACCGGGCCGGTCCGATGTCTCGTGCACCGACACCGGAACCATGGCCACCAGTGAGCTTTCCGGCAGTTCGCCCCGGTTGAGGAGGAATTGCCGCAGTACCCCGGAGACCAGGGCCATCACCACGTCGTTGAGTTTGACCCCGAAGTGGTTCTTGACCTTCTTGACGTCTTCGAGATCCAGCTGGGCAAAGGCGATGTTGCGATTGCCCGTCACGGTGGCGTTGAACGCCGTCTGGGGGGCCGTGAACGGGCTGGCCATCGCGTTGCCGCCGATGGCGCGGCGCACCGTGTCGACCACGGTGGTGATGGTCGCGGGCAACACCTTGGTTGCCATGTGCATCGGCCGGCTGGCATAGGACACCAGTCCCCTGGCGACGATCTCCAACTGATTGGCGTCACCGGCACCTTCCACCGGATCCGGTGGGGGCGCATCGGGTTCGGTGCCGCACAGCTGGGACATCAGGTTGGCGCCGGTGACACCGTCGACGGCCGCGTGGTGCACCTTGGTCATCACCGCCAGCCGGCCACCGTCGTGCGCGTCGGTGCCTGCCACCCCTTCGATCACCCACATCTCCCACAGCGGGCGGCTGCGGTCGAGGTTCAACGAGGCGATGTGCCCACAGATTTCGGACAGTTCGAGCCGGCCGCCGGGCGCGGGCAGGCCGATCCGGTGCAGGTGCCGGTTGACGTCAAAGTCCTTGTCCTCCACCCACACTGGATGGTCGAGGTTGAAGGGGCTGTCTGCCAGCTTCTCCCGGAATTCGGGCATCGCCTTGATCCGCAGTTCCAGGTTGTCCCGCAACCGGGCAAAGGTGTAGCCGCCCGGCATCGTGGAGCTGTCCAGCTCCAGGATCGAGCACACGTGCAGCGGCTGGGACGGAGTTTCGAGGTACAGGAAGCTGGCGTCTAGGCCACTGAGCCGTTGCATGCCGCGATGCTATGTCCGACGCCTGCGTGATGTGAGCAAGTCCACTCAACTGTCGCTTCCTTCTTGGTCTTCGCGGGTGGCAGACTGACCACGTCAGACGAACCCGGGGACCCGGATGGGCCTCGAGGAATTCACCGACGAACACGAGGGACAACGATGTCTGAACTGTCTGTTTATGGTGCTGCCAGCGATTCGTCCGCAGCCGATGCGAAACCCAGGACCAAGGTCCGCACCCATCACCTGCAGCAGTGGAAGGGCGAAGGCCACAAGTGGTCGATGCTCACCGTGTACGACTACTCCACCGCCCGGGTTTTCGACGACGCGGGCATTCCGGTGCTGCTGGTCGGCGACTCCGCCGCCAACGTGGTCTACGGCTACGACACCACCGTGCAGATCTCGATCGACGAACTGATCCCACTGGTCCGCGGTGTGGTCAAGGGTGCCACGCACGCGCTGGTGGTCGCCGACCTGCCGTTCGGCAGTTACGAGAGCAGCCCTGAGCAGGCCCTCGCCACGGCCACCCGGTTCATGAAGGAAACCGGTGCGCACGCTGTGAAACTCGAAGGCGGCGAGCGGGTGGCCGGTCAGATCGCGCTGCTGACCCAGGCCGGTATTCCGGTGATCGCGCACATCGGCTTCACCCCGCAGAGTGTCAACGGACTTGGCGGTTTCCGGGTGCAGGGCCGCGGAGACGCCGCCGAGCAGACCATCCACGACGCCATCGCGGTCGCCGAAGCCGGTGCCGTCGCCGTCGTACTGGAGATGGTGCCCGCCGAGCTGGCGACACAGATCACCGGCAAGCTGACCATCCCCACGGTCGGAATCGGGGCCGGGCCCAACTGCGACGCGCAGGTGCTGGTGTGGCAGGACATGGCCGGGATGACCTCGGGCAAGACGGCGAGGTTCGTCAAGCGGTTCGGTGATGTGGGTGCCGAATTGCGCCGTGCCGCAGCGCAGTACAGCGCCGAGGTGGCCAGTGGTGTGTTCCCGGCCGAGGAGCACAGCTTCTAGCTGAAGTTGGGCGCCCGCTTGTTCAGGAACGCGTCGATTCCCTCTTTGCCGTCCGGGGCGTCGGCGTTCTGACCGATCAGCTCGGCTTCCAGCGCCATCTGCTCTTCGATGCTGTTGCCCCAGGTCGCCGCGACCAGTTTCTTCACTGCGGCGTGCGAACCCTTTGCGCCAGAAGCGATCTGGGTGGCCAGCGCGTCGGCACGCGCGGTCAGCTCAGTATCGTCGACCACCTCGGTCACCGCGCCCCAGTGCAGTGCTTCCTCGGCGGACAACGTCCGGTTGGTCAGCATCAGTTCCTGGGTGCGCCGGACGCCGACCACCCTCGGCAGGTAGTAGGACGCACTGCCGTCAGGACTCAGGCCGGCCTTGGTGTAGGCCATGGTGAACGACGCCGACGTCGCGGCG
>JBEVHL010000160.1:0-15587 GCA_040511255.1 Mycobacterium sp.
CGTCGAGTTGCGCGACGGTGGCGCCCGCTACGGCGGCAAAGGCGTGGAGAAGGCCGTCGAGGCCGTGCTCGACGAGATTGCGCCCGCCGTCATCGGCCTCAACGCCGACGACCAGCGCCTCGTCGACCAGGCATTGCTGGATCTCGATGGCACACCGGACAAGTCCCGCCTCGGCGCCAACGCCATCCTCGGGGTGTCGCTGGCCGTTGCCAAGGCCGCCGCGGATTCCGCCGGCCTGCCGCTGTTCCGCTACATCGGCGGCCCGAACGCCCACATCCTCCCGGTCCCGATGATGAACATCGTCAACGGTGGCGCACATGCCGACACCGGCGTCGACGTCCAGGAGTTCATGGTCGCGCCCATCGGTGCGCCCAGCTTCAAGGAAGCCCTGCGCTGGGGTGCCGAGGTCTACCACTCGCTGAAGTCCGTGCTGAAGAAGCAGGGCCTGTCGACCGGGCTGGGTGACGAGGGCGGTTTCGCACCCGACATCGCAGGCACCAAGGCCGCGCTCGACCTGATCCTGACGGCCACCGAGGCGGCCGGGTTCAAGCCCGGTTCCGATGTGGCGCTGGCGCTGGACGTCGCCGCGACCGAGTTCTACACCGACGGCACCGGCTACGCGTTCGAGAAGCAGACCCGCACCGCCGAGGAGATGACCGAGTTCTACGCGGGCCTGCTCGACACCTACCCGTTGGTGTCGATCGAGGACCCGCTGTCCGAGGACGACTGGGACGGCTGGGTCTCGCTGACATCGGCGATCGGCGACCGGATCCAGATCGTCGGTGACGACCTCTTCGTCACCAACCCCGAGCGGCTCGAAGACGGTATCGAACGCGGCGCCGCCAACGCGCTGCTGGTGAAGGTCAACCAGATCGGCACGCTGACCGAGACCCTGGACGCCGTGGCGCTGGCCCACAACAGCGGTTACCGCACCATGATGAGCCACCGGTCCGGCGAGACCGAGGACACCACGATCGCCGACCTGGCCGTCGCGGTGGGCAGCGGTCAGATCAAGACCGGCGCCCCGGCCCGCAGCGAGCGCGTCGCCAAATACAACCAGTTGCTGCGGATCGAGGAGGCCCTCGGTGACGCCGCCCGGTACGCCGGCGACCTGGCCTTCCCCCGCTTCGCGGTGGAGGGCAAGTAGCCTGTCCGGTTAGATGTCTGACGCGAAACGGCCCGATCCGAAACGACGGTCCCCGACGTCCCGACCGGGTAGGCCCGGTGAGGCCAAGGGGCGACCGCGCAAGACGGTGAAGCCGTCGGCCACCTCGGCTCGGGAACCGATCGCTCGGAAGGACCCGCCGATCCCGGCGGAGGACGAGACGCCCGACGAGGTCGTCGAGGCGCCCGAATCGGTTCGGGAGTCGATCGCGGCGGCCATCGCCGAACAGGCCGAACACCAGTCCGAACAGCGGCTCGGGTCCACCGCACGGCGCGCGGCCATCCTGGCCGCGGTGGTGTGTGTGCTGACGTTGACCATCGCCGGTCCGGTTCGGACGTACTTTGCGCAGCGCACCGAGATGAAGCAGCTGGCCGCCACCGAGGAATCGTTGCGGGCCCAGATCGCGGACCTGCAGCAGCAGAAGGAGAAGCTGGGCGATCCGGTGTTCATCGCCGCGCAGGCCCGCGAGCGGCTGGGTTTCGTGATGCCCGGCGACATTCCGTATCAGGTGCAGCTGCCGCCGTCGGCTGCGTTACCGCCGACGCCGGGTGGGCAACCGGAGATCGCGGCCAGCACCGACCCCTGGTACACCTCACTGTGGAAGACCATCGCCGACACTCCGCACGGCGCGCCGCCCCCCGCGGTACTCCCGCCCGCGGAGCTGCCCCCACCGCCGCCCGGGGAGCCACCGCCGCTTCCTCCGCCACCGCCGGGCCAGCCCGGTGGTTGATCCCGCTGACCTGGAGGCGGTCGCCGCGCAGCTCGGCCGTGAACCACGGGGTGTCCTCGAGATCGCCTACCGCTGCCCGAACGGCGAGCCCGCAGTGGTCAAAACCGCTCCGAAACTGCCTGACGGAACACCGTTTCCGACGCTGTACTACCTGACGCATCCGGCGCTCACCGCAGCGGCGAGCCGGTTGGAGTCGTCCGGGCTGATGAAGGAGATGACTGACCGGTTGGCGGTCGATCCGGAACTGGCGGCCGCGTACCGGCGTGCGCACGAGAGTTTTCTGGCGGAACGGGATGCGATCGAGCCGATGGGCACGACGTTCTCCGGTGGTGGGATGCCCGACCGGGTGAAATGCCTACACGTGGTGATCGCCCATTCGCTGGCAAAAGGCAAGGGCGTCAACCCGTTCGGCGATGAAGCGCTCGCACTCCTGGCTGACGAGCCGGCGATGGCGGGCATCCTGAACAAGGGGGACTGGACGTGACACGGGTGGCGGCGATCGACTGCGGGACCAACTCGATCAGGCTGCTGATCGCGGACATCTCAGACGAGGGGGCCGGCCCCGTGCTGCGCGATGTGCACCGCGAGATGCGGATCGTGCGGTTGGGGCAGGGGGTGGATGCGACGGGTCAGCTTGCGCCCGACGCGATCGCACGCACCAAGGCTGCGCTGATCGCATACGCGGATCTGCTTGCCGAACACGATGTTTCGCGGGTGCGGATGGTCGCGACCTCAGCCACGCGCGACGCCGCCAACCGCGACGAGTTCTTCACGATGACAGCGGAGGTGCTCGGCAGGGTGGTGCCGGGTGCGGTCGCCGAGGTGATCACCGGCGACGAAGAGGCCGGCCTGTCGTTCGTCGGTGCGGTCGGCGAATTGGATTCCGCCGGAGCACCTTTCGTGGTCGTCGACCTCGGCGGCGGGTCCACCGAAGTGGTGGTCGGTGACTCGGACGGTGTCGAGGCGGCGTTCTCGGCCGATATCGGGTGTGTCCGGCTGACCGAGCGCTGCCTGCACTCCGACCCGCCGACCGCCGTCGAGGTGGCCGCCGCGCGAGATGTGGTGCGGGAGCGGCTGGGCGAGGCGCTGCGGGTGGTGCCCGTCGACGGCGCCCGCACCTGGGTGGGCGTGGCGGGCACCTTCACCACCATCGCCGCGCTGGCGCAGAACATGACGACCTACGACTCCGACGCCATCCACCTGTCGCGGGTGGGCTTCGCCGACCTGCTGCCGGTGTGCGAACAGCTGATCGGCATGACCCGCAAACAACGGGCGGCGCTGGGCCCGATGCACGAGGGCCGGGTCGACGTGATCGGTGGCGGAGCCATCGTCGTCGAGGAGTTGGCCCACGCCCTGGGCGCCCGGGCCGGTATCGACCAGCTGACCGTCAGCGAGCACGACATCCTCGACGGCATCGCGCTGTCCCTGGCCGACGCCGGCTGAGCCCACGTGCGGTGGCTCGTGGCGACCGTCGTACTCGCGGTGGCGCTCGGGGTCGCCGGTTATCCGGTGTATGTCCGGCCGCAGATCGATCCACCGCGCAAAGCCGACGCGATTCTGGTGGTCGGCGGGGCGAACCCGGGCCCGCGGTATGCCTACGCCTTCGACCTGGCGCGGCAGGGCTGGGCGCCGCATCTGGTGGTCTCCGACCCTGACCGCGAGATGACCAGAGCGTGCGCCGCGAAATACTCCGGGTTCACCGTCGAATGCTTTGTCCCCGACCCGCGCACCACCCTCGGTGAAGCGCGCGAACTGCGTCGGCTGGCCGATGAAAATCGTTGGCGCACAGTCATCGTCGTCGCGTATCCACCGCACATCTCGCGGGCTCGCTACATCATGGGCAATTGCTACGACGGTGCGCTGATCATGTCGGCTGCGCCTACGCACCTCACCCCGGTGGGCTGGGCGTGGATGTACGTCTACCAGAGCGCGGGTTATCTCAAATCGCTGTTCGGCGGCGCGTGCTGATCTAGCCGGGCGCGATCCGGTCATCGGAAGCGTGGCGAACTTCGGCGCAGCTGCTATGGTCACCAGTCCCTGAGCTGCAACGGCGTCCCGATCGGCTCGAAGAAGCGATCGATGTCGGCGGCGGCGACCTCGTTCAGGCTCGGCGGTTGCCAGCGCGGTGTGCGGTCTTTGTCCAGCACGCGCGCTCGAATGCCCTCTCGCAGATCCGGATGCCGCGCGCAATGTTGGCCGACTCGGAGGTCCTGCTCGAGGCATAGCCCTAGGTTGGGCATCGTCGCCGCTCTGCGCAGCGCTTCGAATGTGACGCCAAGGGCTGTCGGGGACGCGGCAGTCAAGGCGGTGATCGCGGCATCTGCGACCGCATAGGTCGCCGCGCCGACAGTCTTGGCTCCGTCAGCCGAGGCCAAGATCGCGGTAACAGAATCGGCGCCGAACACTGTGTCGATCGCCTGTCGGTGGTCGGCAACCCACGACGAGGGCGGCGGACCGACCACGCTGCGCAATGCGTCGGCAACCGGTAGCCGATGAAGTCGTTCGATCAGCGTGTCGATCTGGTCGTCAGGCACGTAGTGATCGGCCAGTCCCATGTAGAGCGCATCGCCGGCGCTGAGGTGTGCAGCAGTCAGGGCAGCGAAGACGCCTGTCCGGCCCGGCGCCCGCGAATACAGCCAGAGGCCGCCTATGTCAGGGGATAGTCCGATGAGTACCTCGGGCATACCGATCCTGGTGGAGTCGGTCACGATCCGATGGGCGGCGTGCGACGCCAGTCCCACCCCACCTCCGAGCGTTAGACCGTGGGCGATCGAAACGACAGGCTTGGGGCAGGTGGCGATCAGATAGTCGAGACAATATTCCTCAGACCAGAATTCGGCGAGGTCGTCCAACCCGTCCGACGTGATCATGTGGTGGACGCGTTTGATGTTGCCGCCCGCACAGAATCCGCGGTGGCCCTCTCCCCGAATCAAGATCGTGGCAACGGCGGGGTTCGCCACGGCGTTCCGCAGCAGAGTCGTGATTGTGGTGATGTCCTCGGGTCCGATCACGTTGATGATGGCCGGGCATCGCAGCGTGATCGTGGCCAACTGACCGTCAAGCCGCAAAGCCGGGTCCACAGGTCCGTTCGAAGTCACTCTTGCTCCCAAGCCTCGTCGTTCCAGCGCATGCAGTCGGTGTACCGCCGGTACTGATACGACCTCTGTGATTCCGATCGTCTCGGCTTCAAGGTGTTGCGTAGATCACGTTACCGCGCCTATGGTAAGACCACAGATTGGTCGTCCCACAGAACAGGCAAATCCATGAATCAACCGTCGGCGTTGCCCATCCGTGTCATGTTGGCCAAGATCGGGCTCGACGGACATGATCGCGGCGTCAAGGTCGTGGCCCGGACCCTCCGAGACGCGGGCATGGAGGTGATCTACACCGGACTTCACCGCAGCCCGGCCCAGGTCATCGAAGCCGCCAGCCAGGAGGACGTCGACGTGCTCGGCGTCAGCTTGCTCTCCGGTGCACACATGCCGATCTTCACCAAGATCTTCGAGCTTCTCGACCAGATGGAGGAGCGGCCGCGCTTTGCGATCGTGGCCGGTGGCGTGATGCCCGACGAGGACGAGGTCGAACTGCAGAAAATGGGCGTCGCGGCCGTTCTCGGGCAGGACACCACGCCGGAAAAGATCGTCGAGACCATCAAGGCGGCCGCCCCCGTGGAGGCGAGTTCCTGATGTCTGAGATGGAGTGCTGGAGCTGGCCTCCTTCTTATGACACGGCGTACCGGCCGCCGACCGGGCAGGAGCATTGGTTCCCGGTCCGCGAGACGATGGATCCAGATCAGCGCGATGAGGCGATCCTCGGGCGGATTCAGCAGCTGATGTCCTATGCCTGGGAGCGTGCGCCTTTCTACCGGCGGAAGTGGTCCGAAGCGGGCCTCGAACCGGGCGACGTGACCTCGCTGGAAGCCTTCGAACAGGTGCCGGTGATCTACAAGGAAGAACTCCGGACCGATCAGGCCGCGAACGAGCCCTATGGCAGCTATCTGTGCATCGACCCCATTGACGTTTCGCACATCAAGGGCACCTCGGGCACGACGGGGCGGCCAACTGCCTTCGGCATCAGCCAGGACGACTGGATCGCCATTGGTAATGCTCACGCCCGGGTTATGTGGGGGATGGGCATCCGGCCCGACGACGTCGTCTTGATCGGCTCTCCGCTGACGCAGTACTGGGGTTCCTGGGGGGCCTACAGCGGCGCGGAACGCCTTGGCGCAGCAGTGTTTCCCTTCGGCGCCGGGTTCTCCGGACAGAGCTTGCGCACTCTGCAATGGATGCGACAGATGTCGACGACGGTCTTCTATGGCACTCCGTCGTACGCGCTCCGCCTGGCCGAGGTCGCCGTCGAGAACGGTGTCGATCCACGTGGACTGGGCCTGCGCAAGATGTTCTTTTCGGGTGAGCCCGGGGCGAGCGTGCCCGCAATCCGGCAGCGCATCATCGACGCGTTCGATGTCGAGGTCTACGACTCGGGCAGCATGGGCGAAGTGGCGCCGTGGATGCACCTCGGCGCGAGTAACAATGAGCCCGGCGTATTCGCTTGGCAGGACTTGGTTTACACCGAGGTGTGCGATCCGTCCACCATGCGGCGGGTACCCTACGGCGCAGAGGGCACCCCGGTCTATACGACGCTGGAGCGATCGTCGCAGCCGATGATCCGGCTGCTGTCAAACGACCTGACCAGCTGGGAGGCGCCCGACGCGGCCCGCGGCCGCACCTATCCGTTCTTGCCGAAGGGCATCTACGGCCGGATCGACGACATGTTCCAGATTCGTGGCGAGAACGTCCATCCGAATGCCATCGATGAAGTGGTGATGAGCGCTGAAGGCTATGGCGGCGAACACCGCATCATCATCTCCCGTGGGTCGGCAATGGACGAGTTGCTGGTACAAGTCGAGTTCGATTCGGCAAGAACAAGTGTCGTGCACGACCTGTTCGTCAAACGGGTGGGCGAGGACCTCCGGCACGTGCTCGGGGTGGGCGCCAAAGTGGTAACGGTGGAGCCGAACACCTTCGAGCGCACCGATTTCAAGGCTCGCCGAGTCATCGACGACCGCAACCTCTTCGAATCGATCGAGCGAGGGACGTCATGAGTCAAGTCACCACCGCGACACCCATTGCCGCCATGGCCGACCGGATCAGGGCCGGGTCACAGGTTTCGCTTGCGCGCGCACTGACCCTGGTGGAGAGCCGGTCCGACGCCGCGGCAGAGTTGCTCGCGGAAATGTGGAAGGACAGCGGGCAGGCACACGTGCTGGGCATCACGGGCCCGGCGGGCAGCGGCAAGAGCACGCTGGTGACAGCCATGGCCCGGGAATACGTCGCTCGCGGCCAGCGCGTAGCGATTCTGGCCGTCGATCCGTCCAGCGCTTACTCCGGCGGCGCAATTCTGGGCGACCGCATCCGCATGCTCGAGCATGCAGGAAACAGAGATATCTTCATTCGTTCCATGGCATCTCGCGGTGCCACCGGCGGACTGTCGCGCGCCGTGCTCGACGCCATCGTATTACTTGACGCCGCCGGGTTCGACATCGTCATCCTCGAAACGGTCGGCGCCGGCCAAGCTGAAGTGGACGTCATCAGCGTGGCCCACACCGTGTTCGTCGTCAGCGTTCCCGGGGCCGGTGACGACATCCAGGCGATCAAGGCCGGGCTGATCGAAATCGCTGACATCCACGTCGTGAACAAGGCCGACCGCCCTGGTGCGGACATGACCGTGAAGCACCTGCGCGAGTCACTGCGGCTCGCCCACGGACCGGAAAGCAAGTGGGACGTGCCGATTCTCAAAACCACCGCGGCCTCCGGCGAAGGCGTTGCAGAACTCGTGGACAAGACTGCCGAGCACCGCAGTTGGATGACGACGAACGGCACGATCCGCGATGTGGAGCGGCGCAACGCGGCAACCCGAATCCGCTGGGCGGCAGAGACACTCGTCGCCGACAAGCTTCGGACCGGCTATCCCGATTTTGACGCAGCCGTCGACGCGCTGATCGCCCGCGAGGACGAACCGCGGCAAGCCGCTGCCCGACTGCTGACCGCCATGGCCGTTGACCCAACCGACAACACTGTAAGGAACGACGATGACCACTGAGAGCACCGCCGAGAAGTCGACCCCGGACGAGTTGCGCCTCGCGACCGACGCATTGCGTAAACGTGCCCAAGCGGAACTCGAACAGTGGGAAGACCACGAACTCGCAGACTTCCTCAAGCGCGCTCCGGAATCGCGAGAGAGCTACCTGACCGGGGTCGGGATGCCGGTCAAGCGGGTTTACGGCCCACAGGATTTGCCGGAAAGCTATGACGAGATAGGGCTTCCAGGTCAGTTCCCTTACACCCGCGGTCCCTACCCCACGATGTACCGCGGTCGGAAGTGGACGATGCGGCAGATCGCAGGTTTCGGTCAGGCCGAGGAGACCAACAAGCGCTTCCAATATCTGATCGCGCAGGGGCAGACCGGTTTGTCCGTCGACTTCGACATGCCCACACTGATGGGTCTGGACAGCGATGACGAGATGAGCCTCGGCGAGGTCGGTCGCGAGGGAGTGGCGATTGACGTGCTGCCCGATATGGCGGCCCTGTTCGACGGGATCGACCTGGAGAACATCTCAGTGTCGATGACCATCAACCCGTCAGCGTGGATCCTGCTCGCGATGTACGTCGCAGTCGCCGAAGACCGCGGAATGGATCTCAACAAGCTGTCCGGCACCATTCAGAATGACATCTTGAAAGAGTATGTCGCGCAGAAGGAATGGGTCTTTCCCGTCCGGCCGAGCATGCGCATCGTCCGCGATTGCATCGCCTACGGCGCCGAGCACATGGCCCGGTACAACCCGGTCAACATCAGCGGGTATCACATCAGCGAGGCGGGTGGTAATGCCCTGCAGGAGGTCGCCTTCACGATGGCGATCACCAAGGCTTACGTCGAGGACGTCGTGGCCGCCGGCTACGACGTCGACTCGTTCGCCTCGCGGCTGTCGTTCTTCTTTGTCTCGCAGGCTGACCTGTTCGAAGAGGTGGCCAAGTTCCGCGCCGTCCGCCGGTACTACGCGAAGATGATGAAAGACCACTTCGGCGCCAAGAAGGCCAACTCGATGAGGCTGCGCTTCCACGCTCAGACGGCCGCGGCGACGCTCACCAAGCCGCAGCCGATGGTCAACATCGTCCGCACCGCGCTGCAGGCTCTGTCCGCCGTGCTCGGTGGGGCGCAGTCCATCCATACCAACGGACTCGACGAGGCGTACACGATTCCGAGCGAGATGGCGATGAAACTCGCGCTGCGGACCCAGCAGATCATCGCCGACGAGACCAACGTGCCCAACGTGATCGATCCGCTAGGTGGTTCGTACTACGTGGAAGCCCTGACCGACGAGATGGAAAAGGGCATTCAGGAATATATGGACAAAGTCGAGGCGATGGGCGGCGTAGTGCCTGCCATCGAACAAGGCTTCTTCCAGAAGGAGATCTCCGACACCGCCTACGACTTCGCCAAGCGCAAGGCCAGTGGTGACCGGCCGGTGATCGGTGTCAACAAATACGTCGACTCAGGTGAAGACCAGAAGATCGAGATCCACAAATTGGATCCGGAGTCCGAAGCGCGACAGATCCTGCGGTTGAAGCAGACGCGTGAGGCCAGGGATCCGGAGCGTGCGAAAGCAGCTCTGGACGCCCTTCTTGAGGTTGCCCGCGACGACAATGCCAACCTCATGCCGGCGACCATCGAAGCTGTCCGCGCGCACCTGTCCATGGGTGAGATCACCGGTGCCCTGCGGGAGGTGTTCGGCAGCTATCAAGAGACGCCTGTGTTCTGATGGCCCTCCGACGTGCAGACCACAGCAGGGGCAAACCAATCTGTGGTCGGTAGCATCGCATCCTGGGGATCATCGCTAGAGGACGAGGTGCGGGCGTGTCCGAGGACAGTCAGTCGCAGTGGAAACCCATCCCGCGCTTACGCACGCATGAGCAGGTCGTGGCCGAGATCGAGAACCGGCTGATCGCTGGGACGTTGAAGGCTGGTGACCGGCTCCCGGCCGAACGGCAGTTCGCCGAGGCACTCGGCGTCAGCCGGGGTGCAGTCCGGGAAGCGCTGCGAATCCTTGAAGCGATCGGAGTCGTCGAGGCGGGCACGGGCTCTGGGCCCACGTCCGGATCGATGATCGTCAAAGACAGCATCGCCGGCATGGCGATGGTGCTGCGCATTCACTTGCAGCTGGCGTCGTTCACCCAAGCAGATCTCGTGGAGACTCGCCTGCTGATCGAAGGACCTGCGGCGCGCAAAACGGCCGAGGGTGCGACCGCCGAAGACGTCGCCGAGCTGCGCGAGCTGATCGAGCAGATGCGCGGAGTTCACACCACCGCCTCCTATAACGATCTCGACGCGGCCTTCCATGTGGTTATCGTGCGAGCCTCGGGCAACGGCCTGGCTGCTGCGCTGATGGCCGCGCTCAGAGAAGCTCTCCGGCAGGCCATGGTCACCGCCTTCGAGAGCCTTGACGACCCTGTCAGCACAATGACTTCGCTGACGGACGAGCACGCCGCGATCGTCGAGGCGATCGCCACAGGCGACGGGGATCAAGCCTCCCGGCTGGTAACCGACCACATTCGCGCCTTCTACCGCTCAGTGGGGTTCGGCGAGATGGAATGGACAGGGTGACAGCAGCCCAGTCGTTCCGACCCACCGACTGGGGCACCAGGCGGCTACATCGCTGAGCTGCAGTCGTTGGTCGACCAGATGCGCAAGGCCGGCACCGCCGCGGCCCGCACCGACCTCAGGGCAGCATTCACCCCTCGGTGTAGTCGTCGCCCGACTGCCTCTGGCGCTTGAAGTGGGCCGGTTCGGACGCTCGGCAGTGTCCCAACGCATTCCGCATTTTGCTGGTCCGCGAGTTTGCTGACGACTGCTCTGGTTGAGCTCGGACAATCGGGCGTGTACCGGCCACGTCGTCTCGCCGGCGACCGCGAGTTTCCGGATCACCGTCCAACTTCTCAGTGACGGATCGTCATCATGGCCGCCACGGCCAGCTATGACTTCGTCGCCTGGCAGGTCACCCAGCCGACGACCATTCCTGTGGTCGGAGCCATATTCGCGCTGTAAGTGGGCGCCGGGGCTCACCGTGTGGCGCAGGCAACTTTAGCCGGGCTCTTGTGGCACAGACCACAGTTGTGGTAGGACCATAGTAAGATCCATCCACTATCGGAGGCGCCATGCATCAGGAGAGCCAAGCTCTGACCGCCGGCCAGGATCGGAGCGCCGAACGTCGCGGCCTGCGAAAAGTGGGCTTTGCCAGCCTCGTCGGGACCACAATCGAGTACTACGACTTTTTCGTCTATGGCACTGCAGCGGCTTTGGTGTTTCCCAAGGTGTTCTTTCCCAGCGCCAGCCCTGCGATGGGCACGATCGCATCGTTTGCCACCTTCGGAGTGGCGTTTTTCGCTCGTCCCATCGGCTCGGTCCTGTTCGGCCACTTCGGCGACAAGATCGGTCGCAAGAGAACGCTGGTGTGGACGCTGCTGATCATGGGTCTCTCAACCGTTTTGATCGGCCTCTTCCCCGGCTACGACACCGGCGTGTTCGGCATTTTCGACAACGGTATCGGGATCTGGGCCCCGGTCCTGCTGGTGGTCATGCGCTTCCTGCAGGGATTGGCCATGGGCGGCGAATGGGCAGGCGCGACGCTGCTGGCAGCGGAATATGCGCCGAAGGGCGAACGTGGCCGAATGGCGATGTACCCGCAGTTGGGACCGCCGCTCGCCTTCTTCCTGGCCAGTGGAACGTTCTTCGTAGCCTCCATAACCGTCGGCGCGACCAGCGAGACGTTCATCAATTACGGATGGCGCCTGCCATTCATCGCGTCAATCGTGCTTGTCATGGTGGGTCTCTGGATTCGCTTGACGGTGGACGAGACACCGGTCTTCAAGGCGCATCTGGCGAACAAGAAGCGCGAGACCGCACCGGTGAAACTGCCGTTTGGCGAAGCGATTCGACTGCAGTGGAAGCAGATCGTGCTCTCCGGCCTGGCGATGTCGACGCTGTTCGCAATGTTCTATATCGGAAGTACATTCCTCACCAGCTACGGAACTGGAAAGCTCGAATTCAGCCGGACGATGATCCTCGGCTTCGGCATGATCGCTGCCCTCGTCTTGGCGATCGCCACAGTCGGTGCGGCCATCCTCTCGGATCGAATTGGTCGCCGGAAGGTCATTGCGGGGTCGTACGTCATAGCGTTTTTCTGGTCGCTACTGCTTTTCCCGTTGCTCGACAGCGGCTCACCTATTGCGTTCCTGATTGCGGTGACCATCACCCTGTCGCTCTACGGCATCGCGAACGGGCCCGCCGGTGCCTTGCTGCCGGAGTTGTTTCAGTCTCGATTCCGCTACACCGGCGCGGGATTGAGCTACAACCTCGGTGGCATCATCGGTGGCGCAATTCCACCGATACTCGCGGCCCAGATCGTGGCGCACTACCCGAGCATCTGGGTCGGCGTGCTGCTGGCTGGGCTTTCCGCCGTCAGCTTGATCTGCGTGTTGGCCCTACCGGAGACCAGCAAGAACGATCTCAACGACGCGCCCGTCGCGGCGGCAACCGTCCGCACCTGATCTGCGGCCGATAAGCGCCACATGGCAATTCGCCACAGTGGTCGAGCTCAACCGACGGTAAGGACGGACTGCTCGGCCGGAAGGGCGCTCGCGATTTTGTACCTGTCGGTGAGTCAACATGTACCACCTGACCTCGGATTCGTGAGGGGATGTTCCGTTGACCGAGTGGAACGACGAGCTGGTCTCGGACCGAACCACGAGACGCCGTGCGCTGCGTTCGGGTGCCATTGCAATGCTTCCCATTCTTATCGGGATAGCCCCGTTCGCGGCGGTTGCCGGACTCGCCGGCACCCACAACGGCTTCAGCATCGTTGATACGGCAGCATTTTCGTTATTCGCCTATGCCGGCGCAGCCCAGATCGCAGCGATGGACCTCATCGGCAACGGCGCCGCGGCCGGCGTCGTGATTGCGACGGCACTCATCATCAATTTCCGCTTCATCGTGTATTCGGCCACTCTCGGCCCGATGTTCGTCGGGGCCAGCTTGTGGAAACGGAGCATAGGTTCGTACCTGCTGGTGGACCATGCCGTCGCCCTCACCTTGGCCCGCACCGAAAGGATTCCCCGACGGGACGCGGTGGCCTTCTACCTCGGCGCCTGCCTAGCTTTCTGGCTCACCTGGCAGACATGTTCTCTCACAGGGTCTTTCCTGGGATCGTTGCCCGACACCGGTGTCGTGGCCTTCGCCGTTCCAGTCTCGTTTCTGGCACTGCTTGCGCCCCAGCTCACCACGCGGCCAAAGGCTTTCGCTGCGCTCATCGCTGCGGTGGTGGCGGTGGTGTGCGCCGGCCTCCCGGCCAACCTGGGTATGGCGGTGGGTACCGCAGCCGGCATCACCGCTGGTGTGGCGTTTGGTTGGCGGGCGACCGGTCAGAAATCTGAATCATGACCACGACCACCATCTGGCTGATCATCGGAACCATCGCGGTGGGCGGGTTCGTGCTGCGCGCTGCCTTCATCCTCGTGCCGGTACTTCCCAGAAATCTTCCTCCCCGGCTGAGTCTGGTGCTGGAGATGGTGCCCGCCGCCGCGTTCGCCGCACTGGTCGCGCCGTCGCTGTTTCTCGACGGCGGCCAGTTCCGGGTGATATCGCCGTCAACCTTGGCAGGCGCGGTTGCGATCCTGGTGTCATTGCGGTGGAAGAGCCTCGCGCTCAGCATCGTCTGCGGGTTGATCGCCTACGCGTGCTTCGATCTTGTGTTGTGAAAGCGCCGCCCCGGTAGGTCGTACATCTTGATGGTGTGGCCGGAGTCGGTTGATTTCGCCGCCCGCCTCCGGTTGGGCACAATGAGCCCATGGCTGAGCCGTTGATCCTTGCCGTAAATGGCCACACTCCGCAATTGCACCCAGAGAGCTGGGTAGCGCCCAATGCCTCGGTGATCGGCAATGTGACGCTCGCGGAGAATTCCAGCGTCTGGTACTCCGCGACCGTGCGGGCGGAATTCGATCCCGTTGTCCTCGGCCCCGGCTCGAACGTGCAAGACAACGCCACGATTCACGCCGATCCAGGTTTTCCGGTGACGATCGGCGTACGAGTGACCGTCGGCCACAACGCAATTCTGCATGGCTGCACCATCGAGGACGGGTGCCTGATCGGGATGGGCGCCATAGTCGGCAACGGCGCCACGATCGGCGCCAGTTCGCTGGTTGCTCCCGGAGCAGTACTGCCGCAGGGGATGGTGGTCCCGCCCAGGTCGCTGGTCGCGGGGGTGCCTGCCAAAGTTCGACGCGAACTCAGCGACGACGAAATCAACGTCAGCAGCATCAATGCTCCTGCGTACGAGTACCTGATCGGTGTCCATCGATCGGCGATTCCGATCTCGCCTGCGGTGCAACTCGACAGCTGACCGTCACTCGGCCGGCTGAACCAGGATCTCCCCGCCCGCACCCGTCGGCACCCGGGCGCCGGCCAGCGTCAGCGCCAGCACGACCATCGCCACGCCGATACCCATGTGCAGCCAGTTATCCGCGTTGTTCACCGGCAGCAGGTTGGCCGGGCTGTTGAAGTTGACCAGCAGGCCCCAGATCCATATCCCGACGAAGACCAGGCCACCGCCGAGCAGATAAGCGCGGGCGCGGGCGTAGGTCCGCACCATCATCAGACCCACCAGGCCCACCGCGACGTGAATGAGGTTGAGCAGCACCGACACCTCGAAGATGTCGAACAGCCTGGCCTCGGAGAGATTGCCGGCCAGTTGCAGTGCGTCCAGCTTGGTGGTGACGCCAGGCACGAAGCCCAGCACCCCGATCAGCAGTAGGAATGCCGAGACAACGATCGCAGCACTTTGCACCGCCAGCAGGCCGGTGTACAGGCGGCGCTTCGGTCGGGACGGTTTGGTGGTCATGACGCCTCCTCGCAGTAGCCGCGTATTGACGACTCCGCAGATTTGACGGGCATACCCCAGGTGCGCCGGGCTTAATCCGCCGAGCGCAGCTACTTGGTCGCCGTGACGAAATAACCGCGGGGGACGCCGGCGACTCCGGTCGGTTCGGCCGCCGAGAACCACCGGCCGTAGTCGTTGCCCACCGTCGCGATATCGTCCACGATCGCGGTCCAACCGTGACGTTGCGCCAGCTCACCAGGATCGTCGGTACCGAACAACCAGGGTGCCCCGTTATCCGCCATCGACCGCAAAAGACCAGCCATCATGGGTGATTCGGGCAGAGCCTGACCCACGACGTCATAGAGCGCGGTGGATCCGGGCGCGGACAGGGCGTCGATGCGGGTGAAGAGCGTTGCCACTGCGTCTTTGTCGAGGTACTGCAGCAGTCCTTCGATCAGCCACACCGTGGGTGCGGTCGGGTGGTACCCGGCGGCGACGACGACGCCCGGCCAGTCGTCGGCCAGGTCGATGCCGACGCTGATCCGTCGGCAGGCTGGTTCTTGGTCGTCGAGAAGCTCGGATTTGGCCGCCAACACGTGCGGCTGATCGACCTCGTAGAGCACCGTCTGACAGTTCGGTGAGGTCGACGGGCGTGCCGGGTAGGTCACTGACCGGACGGCCGAAGAACGGCAGGGCTCCGGCAGGCCGGAAGTGGATGGTGATGACGGCGTCATCCGGATCGATGTGGGTCAGGTAGGAATCCG
>JBEVHL010000161.1:0-3913 GCA_040511255.1 Mycobacterium sp.
GATTGCTGCTTGCCAGTGGCCAGGTCCTTGGCATGGACGTGAACGATGCCGTTGGCGTCGATGTCGAAGGCGACCTCGATCTGCGGCACCCCGCGCGGTGCTGGCGGCAATCCGGTCAGCTCGAAGTTACCGAGCGGCTTGTTGTCCTTCGCGAAGTCACGCTCGCCTTGGTAGACCTGGATCATCACCGACGGCTGGTTATCATCGGCCGTGGTGAACACCTCGGAGCGCTTGGTGGGGATGGTGGTGTTCCGCTCGATGATCTTGGTGAACACGCCGCCCTTGGTTTCGATGCCGAGGCTCAACGGGGTGATGTCGAGCAGGAGCACGTCCTTGACCTCACCCTTCAGCACACCGGCCTGCAGGCTGGCGCCGAGAGCGACGACCTCGTCGGGATTGACGCCCTTATTCGGTTCCTTGCCACCGGTCAACTCCTTGACCAGTTCAACGACCGCAGGCATCCGAGTCGACCCACCAACCAAGATCACGTGATTGATCGCGCTGACGCTGATCTTGGCGTCGTCGATCACCGCGTTGAATGGCGCCCGGCAACGATCAAGGAGATCAGAGGTGAGCCGCTGGAATTCCGAACGGGTTAACTTCTCCTCGAGGTGCAGCGGGCCGGCCTGACCAAGGGTGATGTACGGCAGGTTGATCTGCGTCTCGCTCGCCGATGAGAGCTCGATCTTCGCCTTCTCGGCAGCCTCCTGGAGCCGCTGGCGCGCGATCTTGTCCTGGGCAAGATCAGTACCGTTCTTGTTCTTGAACTGCTTCACCAGCCAGTCGACAATCCGGGAGTCCCAGTCGTCGCCACCAAGCCGGTTGTCACCGTTGGTGGCCTTCACCTCGAAGACACCGTCGCCGATCTCGAGCAAGGAGACGTCGAACGTGCCACCACCGAGGTCGAAGACCAAGATCGTCTGGTCCTGATCAGTCTTGTCCAGACCGTACGCGAGCGCCGCAGCGGTCGGCTCGTTGATAATCCTGTCGACGATCAGGCCCGCAATTTCGCCGGCCTCCTTGGTCGCCTGGCGCTGCGCATCGGAGAAGTAAGCCGGGGTCGTAATCACCGCATGAGTGACTTGCTCGCCCAGGTAAGCCTCCGCGTCTCGCTTCAGCTTCTGGAGAACAAAGGCGCTGATCTGCTGAGGGCGATAGTCCTTGTCGTCGATCCTCACCGTCCAGTCCGTGCCCATGTGGCGCTTGATGGAGCGGATGGTGCGCTCGACGTTGGTGACGGCCTGGCGCTTGGCGACCTCGCCAACCAGAACCTCGCCGCCCTTCGCGAATGCGACCACCGACGGGGTAGTCCGGGAGCCCTCGGCATTCGGGATGACGGTGGGCTCACCACCTTCAAGTACGGCGATGACGGAGTTGGTCGTTCCGAGGTCAATGCCGACTGCACGAGCCATGATGTGTTTCCTCCAGCTGGAAGTCTGTGGGTTGTCCTTGAGTCTGTATCACTCAACTTAATACTTGAGCGTACTAGGCTCAACCATGCCAGAGCCCTGAATGTTCCCCAAATCTTGCTGGATCCGCCCAAGCGATGACTGTTGCACAGTCGCACCTCGACCGAGCATGCGAGCTGCCGGGGGAGGTTCGGCGGAAGCGCCCGACAGCGCGCGGGGCATATCCGGATCTATTTGACTGATTGTCCAAGTTCGCGAGCCACGACAGCGGCGATCTGCAGGGCATCCTTGCCCATCTGGTACAAGTGCCCGGAGAGCGGTATGCCGATTCCGATGAAATGTAGGTGTGGCTGCGCTCTCGGGATGCCGTGTTCTCCGATCGTCGTGACACCGCCGACGATCGGCTCGAGGTCGGGTTGATAGCCAGTCGCCGCCACGATGGCGTCGGGGTGCAGTCGTGACCCATCGGCCAATACGACAGCCCGACCGTCAAGTGCGGTGACTGCGGGCACGACCTCGATGGATCCGCTGCGTACGGCGTCGATGAAGCCGACGTCGATGATGGGGACGGTAGCGGTGCGCTGGAACTGCGAGAACGGCGCGCTGGGCCGCGGCAGGCCGTAAGCAGTTAGGTCGGGAATGGTCGCTCGTCGCAGCCCAAGAATGAGCGGATCCAGCAGCCGAGGCGGCAGGTGCTGGAATACGATCCCGATCAGCTGGGTGGGGAAGCCCTTGGTGTCGCGCCGAAAGATGTTCGGCGGCGTACGCACCGCAACGCGAACCCGTCCAGCGCCGCCGTCCGCCAGATCGACGGCGATCTCGGTGCCGCTGTTGCCCGCACCGACAATCAGCACGTCCTGGCCGCGATATGGTCGCGGATTGCGATATTCCGCGGAATGAACTATCGGTCCATCGAAGCTGCCTGGCCATCGCGGCAGATACGGCACGCGGGTATACCCGCTGGCCATCACGACTATCCGCGCGGGAATCGTACCGGCGGGCGTCCGGACCTTCCAGTGGCCGTCATCACGGTCAATCCGCGTGGCTTCGACTCCGAACTGTGGCTCGAGGCCGTGGTGCGCCGTGTATTGCTCTAGGTATTGCACGAACTGGTCGCGTGCCACCCAGCGGCCGAACTCGCGAGGAATCCGGTAGCCCGGAAGATCCGACAGCCAGCGGATGGTGTGCAGGTGCAGACGGTCGTAGCGGGTGCGCCATTGCTCTCCGACGTGCTGGCCCCGCTCCAGGATGGCGGCGTCTATGCCACGCGCTCGCAATGTCGCCGCAGCCGCCAATCCCCCCGGGCCAGCGCCGATGATGACGACATCCTCCACTCGCAAAAGGCTACTGCTGATATCGGCCGAGGGCGGGCGCGCTCATTGCCACATCCCGCGGTTGGCTCGGGGCGGCCCTACGGATGAAGGCCTTGAGACGTCGGAGGTGTGTAGACAGTACGGTCGAGCCGTGTTCGAGTACGTGCCGCGGCGGGTTGGTGGTGAGATCAGCCGCTTCGTGGAGTGGGTCTGGTTCGCGCGTGGTCGTATCGCTGGGGTTCGCGAGCGTATTGCTCCCACCGGGTCGACGGTCGCAGCTGTGGTCCTCGGCGACCCCATCCGGCAGACCCCGATCGGTGAAGGCACTGCCCTGGTCGCCGAAACTGGCTTCCTCATCGGCCCGCACGACCGGCCTATCCTCAACGAACCCCTGGGCGAGACGTTCTGCGTTGGGATCGTCACCACCCCGGTGGGTTGCCGGCCTGCACTCGGGCTCGCACCGGCGACGCTGCGCGGTCGGGTTGTGGACTTGCTGCAGGCATGGCCGAGGGCCGATGGCTTGCGGCGCGAGCTGAGCCTCTGCCGGACGCCGGCAGAAGCCTTGGATGTCGTCGAGGACACGCTGAGGACGCCAGAACCGTTCGACCGCAATGCGTTCAGGCGGTGCGAGGCTGCGGTCCAACAGCTCTCGGCGGAACCTACCCGTCCGGTCACTGACATCGCGACAGGGCTCGGGGTGAGCCACGGTCACCTCGACCGACAGTTCACCGAGCAGGTCGGTCTGAGCCCACGCACCCTCGCCCGCATTCTGCGGATGCGCCGGCTGCTTGAGGAGATCGACGTCCACGGGTCGGTGTGGTGGGCGGACAAGGCAGCGGAGCTGGGATGGTCTGACCAAGCGCACCTGATACGGGACTTCAAGCGCCACACCGGGGTGACGCCGTCGGAGTACCTCGCCGCCCAACGCTCGACTTATGACCGCACCGAGGCAGCCACCTCGGCCGGATTCGTGCCCGAGTCGAGGTGAAGTTCGTCCAATCAATCGGGCCTCGTAGGGCGCAGTGTTGAGGACGACGAACTACCTGAAGGGCTGAGATGACTGAAGTGTTCACCGCCCAGACCACCATCGACCGTCCGGTTGATGCGGTGTGGGCGCAGCTGGTCGACTGGGACATTGCGGCGCGCTGGATGTCGGGCGTTGACGCACTGCGCGCGAACGGCCCAACCGCA
>JBEVHL010000162.1:0-4058 GCA_040511255.1 Mycobacterium sp.
GCCACATAGGCCAGGGCGGCGTTGACCGTGTCCTTTTTCGTGGTCGTCCCCAGCTCCTTGGCGGCGGCGTCGAGCACGTCCTCGTCGATGTCAATCAGCGTCTTCATATATACAGACTAGCACCCCGTATATATCGCTGTATATAGCGGCCAGTGGGGCTTTACTGCGGTCGGGGTGAAACCGCCGGCCTGGTCGGGGAAGATCACCGTGGCCAGCCACACCGAGAGGTGCAGCACCGTGGCATCGACCGATGTGGCCGAATGCTTGGTCAGTGCCGTACCGGCTCTCTGGCGCAGCTCGATGTCCCACCGCTCGCCGCGCCGGCGCGGTTTCACCATCGCCCCCCAGGACTGCCCCTCGGCGACCGGAGACAGCATCAGGAACCGGTTGTCGGTGTTGTTCAGGCCGGCCACCAGCGCGGTCAGCTGCTCCGGGCCGGGATCGGGAACCGCCTCGCCCAGCTCGTTGTCGGCCCGGTAGTGCTCAGCCCAGGGCGGGGCGGGGTCGGGGTGGCGGTACGCCACGACCCGGCAGGTGGTGCGGTGCACGTCGGCGATCAGGTCCCACTTTTCGTCCAGGCCGGTGTCGAGAATGGTGGTGTTACCGGACCCCAGTGGAGCCTGCAGGAACACCTCGCGGTGTGACGCGGTCAGGATGCCGGCGTTCTCCCGGGCCAGGGACACCACCCACACTTTCAGGTGGGGCACGTCGATGATCAGCTCCACGTTCTCGACGCCGACCTGGCCTTCGCGCACCATCAGTTCTGGCATGGACGATCGTTCTCCCTGTTCCGCGAGGGGTTTGACCCCAGCAGGCTACTGGTCACGGTCGATATATCTCAGGGCTTCACATGACCGGGGCGGGCCGCTAAGATGGGAACCGCGAAAGGAAACGATCGCACCGCCTTAAGCCCCGCCTCGTGCGGGGCTTTCGTGCTTCCCGGGGTAGCCACGGCACCCCCGCCCGCCCGCGATACGCTGCGTGCATGGGCGAGCACACTACGCCGGATCGGCAGGACCCGGGGAACCTCCGCAAGGCCGCCCCCGGCGAGTACCACAGCGACACGATCCTGCACTGCCCGCACTGCGGACACGGCTTCAACGGATTCGGCACGGTCGACGGCAGTGACGGGCGCGGCCCGCAGGACGGCGACTACACCTGCTGCATCCGCTGCGCCGGGGTCATGCGGTTCATCGCCGGCCCGTTCGGCACCCTGCTGCGCGCGGCCACCGGTGACGAGACCGCCGAGTACGAACGGGTCGCGCCCGGCGCCCGCGGCCGGGTCCGGCTGATCAACCGCCAGCTCGACGGCCGCGACGATCCCGGACGCCGCGAGCAGGCCGCCCGCCGCCCGCCGGTGCCGCCGCCGGCGTCGTCCTGATTCAGTCCGCAGCCAGGCCCTGTGAGGGGAGCGCCGATATGAGACGGGCCGTGTACGACTCGATGATCTGCCTGCAGTTCCCGTCGTTCATCCGCTGGCGGGTGATAGCCGTGGACACCCTCAGCGGTGCGGTGATCGACCGGATGGAGTCCGTGCGGTTCCACTGGCGCCGCCACGCCGACTGGTGGGTGCGCACGCACGAAGGAGAACTTGTCGGCCACCGCATGCAGTACCGCATCGAGGCGACGAGATGACCACCTTCGACCAGGCGCAGCGGTGGCACGCCCAGCACCAGGTCGAGCCGGGCCACGACGCCAGCACCTGCTGGTGCTGCTGCTTCACCTGCGATCCGGCCAACCCGTACTTCGCGCAAGCATCCGCGGATGCCGTGTTCGACCCGAGCGGCGACGACGTCGCCGCTCCCGAGCTCCCGCCGCCGGGGCATTCCTCAGCTGGGTGATCGGCCCGGTTTTGATCGAAGGTTCCGGCCCGGACGGGATGGCTCACGGCAAGGGAAAACCGGACCCTCCGGGGCTGAAGGCTGGGCGGGAGCCCCGCCCCCCGCGATCGAAGCAGCAGTGGACACAGAGGTGTCCTGGCATCGATCCGGGAGGGGGAGCAACGGTTCTCCGTTGGCAGTTAGGAGGTGTGGTGTGCCGTCGCCCGCGCCGTGCATTACTACGGCGCCAGGGCAGGGGTGTACCAGCAGCGCTTGCCGTCGACTCCCCGGTTGGTGGGGCACGCGTATCGACGTCCGGCTCTGCACCGTCAGGCTAGGCCTACCTATGACACTCGTGCTCACGCACGAGGCAACGCCTGCTGGCTGCTGGCTCAAAACGCGAAGGCTACCTTCTGAGGGATGCGTCGCGCGGCGCAGTTGCTTGATTCGCCCGCCTCCCGGCGGTCACGGAGCCTCCACCCACCTCCGCTGACGTCCGTCCTTGATGGTTGCGAAGCACCAAGGTGACACGCCTCTGCTGCGAACATCGGCGTGTCTCACGTACGTGCAGTGTTTTCGGGTACACTGCCAACCAAGGAATTTTTTCTGCGTAGCAACAAGCTAGGCGCCCGGGCTGCGAACCCGGGCGCTTTTGCTATTCCGACACGCCGACAACTTTTTTCCCCGTTGTCGTTGCGGACGCCGGTCGGGCCCACCACCCAGTCCTACCTGCGGTGATCATGTCGTCACCGTCTAGGGTGCGCTGTGTGCATAAGTACCAGCGGATCGCGGCGGACCTGCGCAACGCCATCGTCGACGGGGCCTACCCGGTCGGCAGTCCACTACCGGTGGTCGACGACCTCAGCCAGGCCTTCGAGTGCAACGGCAACACCGTGCGTTCAGCCCTGCGTATCCTGCTCGACCAGGGCATGATCAGTCAGCGCCAGGGCAGCCGGACCGTGGTCATCAGCGCCAAGCCGGTCGCCGTCGTGCCCGGCGCGGTCATCGGGGTGCGCCGCTGGGACGCCGGTGACGTCGACCGTGAACTGGCCCGCCTGCAGCAGAGCACCCAAGGGCTGCGCGACAGCCTGCACACCCGCGGATACCTGCCCCCCGGCGCGATGGCCCGCCTGCCGGAGATCCTGGGTTCCGCGATGATCCACGCCGACCGGCTCTACCAGCAGAAGCTCGTCGACGAGGCCCGTCACCGGCAGGACGGGGACCAGTGAGACCGCCGAGGAGTCGCGTCTACACCTACGAGCGCATCGCCAACGATCTGCGTGAGGCGATGGTGTCCGGGGCCCTGACGGTCGGGGCGACTCTGCCGGGCCGCAGAGACCTGTGCGACGCCTACGACACCACCACCGTCACCGTGCGCCGGGCCATGCAAGTCCTGGTCGAAGAGGGTCTGATCAGGTGTTCGCAAGGCCGGCCCGCGCTGGTCATCCGCGTCCCCGGCGGCCCGTTGTCGCTGGAGCAGCAGTACCCGACGGTGCGGGAGTTCTGGGAGAGCGCCGACCTGCTGGTCGAACTCAACCGGGTCCAGCAGATCTGCCTGCGGATGGCCGAGGCGGTCGAGCGCGACGGCTGCGTCGACCCGGCCGAGGTCGACAAACTACTGCCCGCGGTCACCTCACTCGCCGTCTGGGCCGACCGGCTCTGGCGCCAGGAACACCTGGCCACCGGGCCGTAACCGCCGGGCCGGCCACCTCGTTGGCCGGGTGTGGCCGGACCCGGCCGAACCCAGGCGAACGGAAAAGGTGCCACCGGTGGCCGAGCAGCTCGACGTGCACGTGCAGATGACGATGCTCTGGATCGCCGCGGACCGGCCCACGTTCAAGTCGCTGGGCCTGGCCACCGACATGGGCACCGGCACTGCGCACGCCGCTGTCCGCGGCCCGCACCTGGTCGAGCTCAGCAAGTTCAAAAGGGTGCTGCACTACCTGGCCGAGCAGACCGGCAAGGACCCGGAGCCGGTCCTGGGTGCCTACCTCGACGCCGCGTCCGCCCGCTACGCCGGACTGAGTACCTCGCCGCGGGCCCGGCCGGCCGGCTACCTGTTCCTGGTCCTGAACAGCGAGGGCCTGGTCCTGGAGATGTTGACCGAGCGGCCCCGCCGCGCATTCCAGGTCGCCGCGAACGCGAAGGGTCTGGTGGTGCGGCTGCCGATCATCGCCGACTTCACCGAGCGCACCGACCGGCCCGCCGGCTCGTAGTAGCCCTGAACCCCGAGCGGCG